>NZ_JBMDJF010000010.1:0-113280 GCF_057809055.1 Sphingobium sp. FG58
TCAGCTGGATAGAGCATCAGACTACGAATCTGAGGGTCGGGCGTTCGAATCGCTCTGGGTGCACCAACATTTTGAAGGACGTCCAGTCCGGCTTTACGCCAGGCTTGTATCCTTCCAGCGCACCCGTAGCTCAGCTGGATAGAGCATCAGACTACGAATCTGAGGGTCGGGCGTTCGAATCGCTCCGGGTGCACCACTCCCTGAATCTAAGACAGCGCCATCGCGACCATCGCGTCGATATCGGCATGTTGCTCCAGGAGCGCCGCAACCTCATCCAGCGCATCCTCCACCGTCTGTCCATAATCGGCCAGTGCCGACTGCCCGCCCAGCCGCCGCAACAATGCATCGCGCAGCGGTGCGCTGGCCAGCAACCCATGGACATAACTCCCCAGCACCAGCCCGTCGCGGCTGATCGCCCCATCGGCCCGGTTGCCGTCCAGCACCGCAAAGGGCCGCACGCAGTCCCCCCCGCTGGTCGCGCCCATATGCATCTCATAACCGCTGAAGTCCGCGCCCAGGCCATGCCCCTGCACCAGATCCAGCGCCTTGCCCGCCGACAACAGCGTGTCCACCTCCAGCAGCCCAAGACCCGCTACCCCGCCCGGCGCTCCCTCCAGCCCTTCGGGATCGCTGATCGTCCGCCCCAACATCTGATATCCGCCGCAAATTCCCAGCACCGCGCCGCCGCGCCGGTGATGCGCGCGAATGTCGATGTCCCACCCTTGCGCCACCATCGCGCGCATGTCCGCAATCGTCGCCTTCGACCCCGGCAGGATCACCAGCGCCGCATCGGCCGGGATCACCTGACCCGGCCCGATCATCCGCAACTCGACCGACGGCTCCAGCTTCAGCGGATCGAGATCATCGAAGTTGGAGATGCGCGGCAGCACCGGGCAGGCGATGACCAGCGGCGCATCGGCGGACGGCGCGCGCCGCTCCAGCACGACGGCGTCCTCGCTCGGCAGTCGCGCGACCGCATCCAGCCAGGGCACCACCCCCATGCCACGCCAGCCCGACAGCGCGGCAATCTGCGCATAGCCATCCTCGAACAGGGCCGGATCGCCGCGAAACTTGTTGATCAGGAAGCCCTTGATCATCGCCGCGTCCTCCGGGTCGATCACCGTGCGCGTGCCGACCACCGCCGCGATCACGCCGCCCCGGTCGATGTCGCCAACCAGCACGACCGGCACATTCGCCGCCCGCGCAAAGCCCATATTGGCGATGTCCCCCGCGCGTAGGTTGATCTCGGCGGGCGATCCCGCCCCCTCGACCACCACAATATCGCACTGCGCCTTGAGCCGCCCATAGCTTTCTAAAACCGCGCCCAGCAATTGCCCGCGCGCGCTACGGAAATTGCCCGACCCCAGCGTTCCGCGCACCTGACCATGGACGATCAGCTGCGACGTCCGGTCCGCCTGCGGCTTCAACAGCACCGGGTTCATGTCCGTATGCAGCGGCACGCCGCACGCAATCGCCTGCAATGCCTGCGCCCGGCCAATCTCCCCGCCGTCGCTCGTCACCGCTGCGTTATTCGACATATTCTGCGGCTTGAATGGCCGCACCCTATATCCCCGCCGCACCAGCGCCCGGCACAGTCCGGCGACCAGCACCGATTTGCCCACGTCCGATCCGGTTCCCTGTAGCATGATAGCGCCCATGGCTCCCGCTCCTGACGGCACTGTGCCGTCAGCGCAAGCCGTCAGGCGACGATCGCCGCCATCCCGCATCGCATCTGATGCACCCGCACATCGGCATAGCCCAGTTGCACCCCCAGCGTCGCCGTCACGCTCGCCAATATCCCATCCAGCAAGGGTGCGGTCGTCGCCAGCAGCGTGCCGATGGCAGGCACCAGCGGGCTGAGGCTTAGATTGATGCCCAGCACGGACACCTGCACCTGCGTCCGGCTGGCAAGGCTCGCGGCCAGTCCCTGCGTCAGGTCGTTGGTGCTGACCCGCTTGGCTGTCTGCGCGCTGATCTCCGTGGGCGAAAAATGTACGTTCTGCGGCTGCACACCCCCCAGCGCAACATTCGCATAGCCCGTTACTTTCGTGCCTAGCACTTGCGCCAGCACAGCCGGGCGCGGATTGGCTGGAGCGTTGAAATTGGTCAGCGCCTGCACATCGACATCCGCCAGCGCCGCTGTGCCGATCGACGGCGTCACTGCCAGCGTCACGCCGCGACCCGCCGATCCTGCCGTACAGTCGATGGCCGACAGCCGCGCCTCTGCTGCTGCCAGTTCGACGTAAAGCGGGATACGCACCGACGCGATACCCGACAGCGCCGTCGCCACATTGCTTTCCAGATAGAGGCGGGTCTGCGCCGTGCGCAGCACGACCGACTTGTCCGCTGTCACGCTCAGCAGGGGGGAGCGCGCCTGTCCCTCGCCCATTATGAGCTTGAGGCGCGTGGATGTCAGACCCGGCACGGTCAAGTGCAAATCCATCGGCACCGATGTCCCCGACGGCGGGCTCAGGATCATGCGCAGCATCGAAAAGGCGTCCAGCAACACATTGGGTTGCCCGGTTGCGCTGGCCGCGCCCCGCATCGGGCCAAGATCGATGATATCACTCAACCGCACCGATCGACCCGCGACCTGTCCCGCAATGGCCAACAGCACCGCCGCGCTCTGATTGCCGCCTGCGCTGTCGGCCATCGCGCCGATCACATCGGACAGCGGGATTTCGCTGTCGAACAGCGCGCCATAAGCCTCGCCATCTCGCCCCGTCCGCACCCGCAGTGCGTCGGCGACGCCCAACAGGTCCAGGTTCAGGCTCGCCAGCCCCTGGCTGTCCATCACCGACAGGTTGAGCTGCGTCCCGGCCAGGCTCGACAGCAGCATATTGGGCAGCCCGCCACTGACCGCGGCAAGCCCGGTGCCGAGCGAGAAAGCGGCCGCATCCTGGCGCGCCGCAATCGCCCGCGCGCGCAGGTCGATGCCATCGCGCCCGACCAGCAGCCGGCCAAAGAAGAGTGGTGTGCGCCGTTCCAGTTCGACCCGCATCGCCCCGCCTTCGCCTGCAACGAAGCGATCGGCCACCGGCACAGCGCTATCGGCCCGGTAGCTGCCGCCCTCCAAGCCGACCAGTGCGACACCGCCGACCCCGCTTTGCCCCACCAGCTGTTCCGCTGCGCTGCGCCCGCCACCGACAGCCGCCAGCGCCGCCGCATCGGCAATGCCCTGCAATTGCCGCTTGGCCAGATAGACCGACCCCAGATCGACCGCGACCGTCGCCGCGCCGGCCAGCATGAACAGCGATCCCGCCAGGATCAGGCTGATGCCGCCGCGCGCATCGCGCATCACGCCGCGCTCGGTCACGGCACCGCGATCCGTATAACGGCGCTGCGCTGGAGCGTCGTGGCGGCAAGGGGAATAGGGGTGGCCGCAAAGATCGGCGCGTTGCTAAGATTATAGCTCAGCGTTACCCGATAATAGCCGCCGCTCTCTTCCGTGCCGATGCTGATCGTCTGCGCGGCTGGTGCGGGGAAGGCGGCGCGGCTGGCGGCAATGCTCTGGTCTACCAGGGCGCGTCGTTCGGTTGCGTCCAGGCCCGCCACTGCCGCCCGCGCTGCATCATTGGCCGCCTGTTGCAGGCTGTGGGCGGTCATGAACCAGCTGCCATAGATTAATATGCCAAACAGCAGGCTGATCAGCAGCGGCAGGGCAAAGGCCGCCTCAACCAGGGTACTGCCCCCGTCATGACGGAGCAGGGAGGCGATCGGCCGGAACCGGGGGGAGGGGCTTTGGCGCATAAGGACAACATAGCGTCGCACGCTCAACAGCCGGTTTGATCGGCCTGCGGCGGATAGTACGCAATTCGCGCATATCTCCGCCCCGCCGATCCGCCGCATCAATCGATCCTGATCCACTCTCTCCGAATCGGACCATGAATTTGCGTAAAAGCCGCACCGACCGCGGCTTACGCGCCCTGTATCGCCGCCACACGCTGGCCCGTCATCACGATCACCGCGCCCTCAGTCCCGTAGGTGCCATGGAGTTGCGCGATCGCCGCCTCGACCGGCATCACTGCCCCACCATTGGTCAGCAGCCGCGTCGCCACCCGCCGGTCGCCTTCTCCGCGCAGCACCCGCTCCAATTGCTCGCGAAAATGCGGCCGCGCCGATACTTCCACGACGTCGGGCAGGCACACACTCGACAGCCTCTCTTCGGGCAGGCCGATCATCGTGCAGAATGTCTCGTCGGCAATCTCGATGAACCCGCGAGTCGATACCCGCACATAGCCCACCCCGCCATGCACGCTCATGGCTTTCAGGATCGCGGACTTGACGTCGGCCAGCCGGTGACGGCGCATGTCCGCAGTAATGTCGCGCAGCAGCAGGGCGATGCCGTCGCCGAACGGGAATGTTTCGAAATGCAGCCAGTTGTCGCTGCGAAAGGGGGAGGGGATGTCCGCCGCGCTGGCTTCACCCGACGCCAGGCTGTGGCGGATATGCGCTTCTGTCAGCGCACCGGCAAATTCCGGCAGCGCCTCCCATAGCAACCGCCCTTCCAGATGCCGGTCCCACCTTTTGGTCATCGCCAGCGCTACGCCGTTGACATAATCGATGCTCAGGTCGCTGCGGCACAGGATCAGCCCCTGATGGATATGGTTGGCCAGGTCGCGCATCCGGTCCGGCGCTGGCGCGGGACCATCGCTCACACCCAGACTGCGGAAACTCTCCACCCCCATGAAGATATGCGTCTCGCGACCATGATGGGTGATCATCACCGGTTCCCGCGCGCCGACCTCCCGCCAATGCGCGAAATTGCGTACCAGTTCAGCGGCGGCAACGCTTTGCCCGCGACGGTCATCCAGCATGGCTCCATGGCTCCCTCTTCCTGTGAGGAAGCCAGGATACAGTGCCGGATCAAAAGGTGAATCGACAGACCACTCCGTTTCGGAGGGAAGCGCGATTTAGGGCCGATCGACATTCAGATGATGACGAGCCGAGCCGCAGGCCACCGCAGGTAAAATGGTGGTTTTCCGTGACCCTTGAAACGAGTCACGCGCCTCGTTTCAACGCAGCCTACTAAAAGTAGGTGAGCACCGGAAGCGCGGGAAACCGCCATTTGCAGGCCGTCAGGGCTGAATGTCGATTGGGCCTAGCTGCCGTAGGCGCGCTGATAGTCCAGCGCGTCGAGCATCTTGCCTCCCGCCATGAACACCGCGCCGGTGCAGGCCAGCGCCAGCAACTGCCCGCCAAAGCCGGGATATTGCTGCATATAGACGAGGCCGCGCTCCGCCGCGCCCAGAGCGAGCGCGTAGATGATCAGGAACGCCTCAAACTTGGTCTTTATGGTGAAAAGGCGTTTGATGCGTTCCATTATGATCCCACTTGGCGTTGCGGCCCGCCGCTATGGGATTAGATCGCCTGAAAGCTGCAAATGGTCAACAAGGGTTAACCATGATTGTTCGATCCGCGCGATCAGCCGGGTGTCGGACAGGTCGTCGGGCGCGATCTGTTCGGGCCAATAGTCAGTGACGATCCGCGCGATCGCGTCCAGCTTGCCCTCATCCATCAGGAAGCGCGGGTCGATCGTCGCCGGGTCGGCCACGACCCGCAATCGCAGGCAGGCGGGGCCGCCACCATTGGCCATGGACTGGCGCACATCTACTGGCACCAGTCGCCGGATCGGCCCGTTGCCCGCCACCATCTGCTCCAGCCATTGCCACACAGCCGGGGTCTCCTGCGCCTCGGTGGGCAGGATCAGCGCCATGCCGCCATCGGGCAGCGTCACCAGTTGCGCATTGAACAGATAGGATTTGATCGCATCGGCCAGGCTGACGGCGCTGGCTGGCACCTCGACAATCTCGACCCCCGGCATCGCCGCACGCAGATCGGCATAAAAGCCTGCCTTGTCGGCAAAGGCCAGTTCATGCGCGAACAGCACCCGCTCATTGGCGACCGCCACGACGTCATTGTGAAACGCCCCCGCCGCAATCGCCTCTACGGACTGTTCGACAAACAAGGTGCGCGCCGGGTCCAGCCCATGCAGCCGCGCCACCGCCTTGCTTGCCTCAAGATGTTGGCGCGCGGGGAAGGGGCCACCCGACCGGCCATAGACGAATATCTCCACCCCCGCCGCGCCATGATGGTCGCACAGCCGCATATGATTGGCCGCGCCCTCGTCGCCAAAGGGCGCAGGCACCGGCGCATGGACCGCAAAGGCGCGCGGATCGGAAAAGGCGACCCGCAACTGCGCCAGCGTCTGCGGCCATTCATGGCTGCGATGCGGCATGGTGACGAGGTTCGCGACGGTCAGATGGGTACGCCCGTCCGCCGTATCACTGGCGGGCGATACCGTCGCCGCATTGGCCGCCCACATGGAGGACGCCGACATCGCCGCCGCCCGGATATGCGGCTCGGCAGCGCCAATATCCGTTCCCAACTGCGCCAGCCACGTCCCGTCGGGCCGCCATTGCGGCAGGAACAGCCCCTGGGCCAGCCCCAGCCGGATATTGCCGCGCATCTTCTCGATACCCTGCAACGCCGCCGCACGCGGATAGGCAACCGCCCCCGCATTGCGTGACGAGGCAAGATTGCCCAAACTCAGCCCTGCATAATTATGGCTCGGCCCGATCAGGCCGTCGAAGTTGATCTCGGTAACGCTCATGCCCGTCCCGCCATGGTGAAGCTCTGCCCCGGTTCCAGATGCAGCCGTGCCGCGCTCGCCGCGTCCAGCGACACCGCGCCATCCTCATCCTCGACCACAAAGCCATAGGTGCAACGATAGTCGGCCAGCGTGCCGGTCGACACCAGCATCTTGACGCCGCCCTTTTCATGGCAGGATGACAAAGTGACGTCACGCGCCGCCGCGATCGTTTTGAGCTGGTCGATCTGCCCCACCATCGTCGGCCCGCCGTCGAAAATATCGACGTAGCCCGCATTGATGAACCCCTCCGTCTCCAGCATCCGCATAGCGGCGCGGCCATTGGGGTGGGGCAGGCCGATGACGGCGCGGGCGCTGTCGGTCAGCATCGCGGTATAGATAGGCGTCTTGGGCATCAGGTCGGCGATGAACTGGTTGCCGTTCACCGCATTGAACTCGTCCGCCTCCTGAAAATTCATCCCAAAGAAACGCCCGGCCAGCCCGTCCCAGAAGGGCGATCCACCCGCCTCGTCGATCACGCCCCGCAATTCCGCAATGATCCGGTCGCCAAAACGCGCCCGATGCCCACGAATATAAAGGTAGCGGCTGCGCGCCAGCAACAGCCCCAGCCCCTCGGCCCGCTCGCGCGGATGCAGAAACAGCCCGCCCACCTCGGTCGATCCTTCCAGATCGGTGGTCAGCGACAGCATCTGCGCCCGGAACGTCCGCGCCAGTTCCCGGCTATGCTGGGTCAACACCCCCAGCCGATAGGAATAAAAGGGCCAGCTCTGCCCCACGGTCGAGAAAATCTGGCAGGTGCCGCGCACCTGGCCCGTCTCGGTATTCTCCAGCACCAGCACGATCAGCTCGTCCTTGATGCCCTCGCCCGTGCGGGTCAGCGCCGCCTGCGTCCGCTCCAGCTTGGCTGACAGCGCCTTGCGATCGGGCGGCAGGTTGGTGAAGCCGCCACCGGTCAGCTTGGCCATCTCGTACAATGTCTGCAAATCGTCCGCGCGCGCGGTGCGCATGATGAAGCTCAAGCTATCATCCCCTCTCTTTTATATTGTCCCTGCGCGATCCGCAGCAGCGCCAGCGCGGACAGCTGCGCCCGTTCAGCCAGGCTGTCGGTCAGCAGAAATTCCGCGTCGCTATGGATGCTCCCGCCGCGCGCGCCCATCGTATCGACCACCGGCACGCCGCACGCCGCGATATTATTGCCGTCGCACACCCCGCCTGTATCGCGCCAGCCGATCGGCAGCCCCAGTTCCGCGCCGCATCGCCGTACCAGATCGAACAGCGCCAGCGCCTTGGCATCCATGGGCTTGGGCCGACGGCCAAAGCCACCATGGCAATGCAGGCTGACATCATGGTCGCGCGCCACATCCGCTATCGTCCGGTCCAGCAGCGCCCGCGCAGCGACCTCGTCGGCTGGCGTCGTCGGCCGGAAATTCACCCGCAACACCGCATGATCGGGCACGACATTATTCGGCCCGCCGCCGTCAATCTTCGCCGGATTGCAGGAAAAGCCCTTACCGCTCGCCGCCTTCAGCCGCAGCGCCAGATCCGCCGCTGCCAACAGCGCATTGCGCCCATCATCCGGGTTCCGTCCGGCATGGGCGCTGCGCCCGGTGACGGTGATGGAAAAATTGCCGCTCCCCGCCCGCGCACCTGCCAGCGTGCCGTCCGGCAACGCGGGTTCATAGGTGAAGGCGGCCAGCTTGCCCGCCGCCGCCTGCCGCAGCAGTGCGGCAGACGAGGGGCTGCCCACTTCCTCGTCGCTGTTGATGACGACATCATAGCCCAGCCTTGCCGCTTCGCCTGACGTCTCGAACGCGCAAAGCGCCGCCAGCATCACCGCCAGCCCGCCCTTCATGTCGGCCACCCCCGGCCCGTTCAGCACCCCCGGCTCTAGCCAGCGCAGCGTCTGGAACGGATGATCGATCCCGAACACTGTATCCATATGCCCGGTCAGCAGCAGCCGCACCGGGGCATCCGGCCTAACCGACAGATGCAGGTGCCGACCGGACTCAATGCTGTTGATCCGCCCATCGGCCGCGACCGTCTCGACCGGCGCGGCCTCCACCAGCCGCAATTCGCCCGGCAGCACGGCAAAAGCATCCGCCAGCAACCCGGCCATCACGCCCAGCCCGTCCAGATTGCGCGATCCGCTGTTCACCGCGGCCCAGGCCTGTACCTGCGCCAGCATCGGCGCATCCGCTGCATGGTCCAGCACTGATTGATCGAGCGATGATAAAAGCGTCATCCCGCCGGGTCTATCAGACCCCGCGCCGCGCCTCCACCCCTGTGACAGCGTAGTCATTCTCCACGGAGGTAGGCGTCATTCCAACTCTATTGGCCGCTAAAAATCATAACTCAACGTCACCCGGCTGAGCGTGTTGAAATTGCGCGACGACAGCAACGTTTCCGACTCATACTGAACGTTGTAAGACAGCGCCGCCGACCAGCGCGTCGCTACCTTCGTCTCCATCGACGTCAGTGCATTAAGCGAATAAACGTCGCTTTCGGCATAGCCCGCCGCGGTCTGTTTGAAGGTCAAAGTCGGACTGGCGCGCCAGGCCAGCGCCATCGACCCACGCGCGCCCAGCTTGGTTTCCCGCACCCCGATCAGATATTTGGCGTGCCGCACCGATGGGCCGATATCGACCAGCAGGTCCACCGGCTTGCTCACGATCAGCTTGTAACCCACCCCGACCGATGCGGTGTAGCGCTCATCATAGCCGATCGACGTATCCCGCTCGAACTGCGCCAGCCCATAGGCAAAGCCGCGCGGGTCGAACTGGAACTTCGGCTCATAGCCCGCAAAATAGCGTTCGCGCGACGTCACGCCATTGGCCCGGCGATAATCGGCAGCGGCGCTCAGCTTGTGCGACCATTGGATGCCGTTGCGGGTGGCGGTGGCCGACGCGCTGATGCCGATTTCGCTGGTGGACCCCGTCGATCGAAACCCGCCTGCCTCGACCCGCCCGGTCCATAATTCGGTAAAGCGCGCCTCGCGAATCACCGTGTCATGGGTGGCCTTGGTCCGCTCTTTCCAGCTATTGACCAGCCGCTGTATCTCGTCCGCCGACCCCGGATTGGTCTGGCGGGCTATCTTCGCCACGGTCGCGATATCCGTCTCATTGCCATTGGCGATCGCCGCCTCCAGCATCTCCCGCACCGAAGGCGGCAGCAACGCCGGATCGGCGGCATAGGCCGGAACAGAAAACAGCAGGGCGAAGGGGATCAAACAAGCGCGCATGATCAGTGTCATAGCCGCAAGACAGCGAAGGTTAAGCCCCTAAGCGACGGATCGCTCAGATAAGCGCCCTGAACTCCTGCAAAATGTCACGATACAGCTTGCGCTTGAACGGCACGATCAGCTCCGGCAGCGTTTCCGGGTCGGTCCAGCGCCATTCGCGAAATTCGGGATGCTTGGTCTGGATGTCGATATGCTCATCCTGCCCCAGAAAGCGGGCGAGGAACCAGAACTGGCGCTGGCCGCGATATTTGCCGCCCCACAGCTTGCCGACCAGTTCGGGCGGCAGGTCGTAGAAATGCTCGTCCCTGGCGGTCGCGATGATCTTCACATGATCGCTGACGATGCCGGTTTCCTCGTGCAATTCGCGCAGCGCGGCATCCTTCGCCTCTTCGCCTTCGTCGATCCCGCCCTGCGGCATTTGCCAGGCCTCCACGACATTATCCAGCCGCTGGCCGACGAAAACCTTGCCATCCATATTGACCAGCATGATGCCGACGCAAGGCCGGTATCCGCGTTCCTGTTCTTCGGGCGTCGAAGCCATTTTGTCCCCTGATCACGCTATCCAGACAGCGACATACCCCCCGGAGCCGCCGACATCGTTCCTGTTTATCGCGCCAAGGATAGGGTGGGTGGCAGCATCCGTCCATTGATCGAATCACCTTTGGACGGATTTGACCGCCACAAATATGGCCACCTGCCTTGGCAAGATGCTTTATCGGTCGCTTGGAACCGGTCCCGTCTGGCGGCATTGCAGCACAATGACCACACCCGTCCTGCTCTGGCTCCGCCAGGATCTTCGCCTGACCGATCAGGCTGCCCTGCTGGCGGCCATCGAAGCAGGGCCAGTGATCCCCATCTATATCCTGGACGATGACACGCCGCGCCAATGGGCGATGGGCGGGGCGTCACGCTGGTGGCTGCACCATAGCCTGTCGCGACTGGACGAAAGCCTCCGTGCGAAGGGATCGCGGCTCATTCTACGGCGCGGCAAGTCGGCGGAGATATTGCCGCAGATCGCGGCCCAGGTCGGTGCCGGCAGCGTCCATGCCCTCCATCATTATGAACCCTGGTGGCGCAACGCGGAAAGGGCGGTGGCCAAGACGCTCGACCTGCACCTCCATGACGGCGGCCTGCTGCTGCCGCCGGGCGCGGTGCGGACCGGGGGAGGGGGCATGTATCGCATCTACACGCCCTTTTCCCGCGCGGTGATGACCCACATGCCGCCGCCTGCGCCGCGCCCTGCGCCCGACCATATTCCCGCACCAGCGTCATGGCCCGACAGCGATTCGCTGGACGATTGGGGACTACTGCCGACCAGCCCCGACTGGGCGACCGGCTTTGGGCAGGACTGGACACCGGGGGAGGCGGGGGCGCAGGCCAATCTTGCCGACTTCCGGGACGAATCGCGCGACTATGCCACCGCCCGCAATCTGCCCTCGCTCGAGGGAACTTCGCGCCTCTCGCCCCACCTCCATTTCGGCGAAATCTCCCCCGCGACCGTCTGGCATCAGGTCATGGGTTCGGACGAAGGCACGACAACCTTCCTTAAAGAGCTGATCTGGCGCGATTATGCCCACAACCAGATCGTCGAATTTCCGACCTACGGCTCCGCCAACGCCCGCGGTGAATTTGATGCGCTGCCATGGCGCGACCTGCGGGAGGCCAAGGCTGACTTCACCGCCTGGCAACAGGGGCGCACCGGCTACCCCATCGTTGACGCGGGAATGCGCCAGCTCTGGACCACAGGCTGGATGCACAACCGCGTCCGCATGATCGCCGCCAGCTTCCTGATCAAACATCTGCTGATCGACTGGCGTCATGGCGCGCGCTGGTTCTGGGACACGCTGGTCGATGCCAGCTACGCCAATAACAGCGTCAACTGGCAATGGGTCGCGGGCAGCGGGGTGGACGCCAACATGTTCGTCCGAATCATGGCCCCGCTGGTCCAGTCGGAAAAATTCGACGCCGCCGCCTATATTCGCGAATGGGTGCCGGAACTCGCCGACCTGTCCGACGCCCATATCCATGATCCTGACGCCTATGGCGTCCGCCCGCGCGCCTATCCGGCAAAGATCATCGGCCATCGCGAAGGCCGGGAGCGCGCGCTGGCCGCCTATCGCCACGCCAAGGGGTGATTGCAGCGCGGCGCAGCTTGATGCAAGATTGACGTCATGAATGCAGTCGATCCCCGGCGCGGCAAGCGCCCCCTGTCCGTGCGGCGTCCGCCGCGATCGGGGGCCGTCAGCGCGTTCGCGCGCATGATCGGCCCGCAATTCCACCGCCTGCTCGATCGGATCGACAGTGGACTGCATCATGGCGCGATCGACGCGACCCTGCCGGACGGCACTCGCAGGCTGCTGGGCGGCCGTGCGCCGGGGCCGGAATGTGAGGTGCATCTGCTCCACTGGCGCGCGCTGCTGCGGCTGGCGACCGGCGGCTCATCCGGCTGGTATCGCGCCTGGGCGGCGGGCGAATGGACCAGCCCCGATCCGGTGCCGCTCTTCGCGCTGTTCATGAAGAACGCCGTCGCGCTGGGCAAAGCCGCTCGCCCGCGCGGCCCGGCCCGCTGGGCTGGACGCCTGACCCACTGGGCGCGCCGCAACAGCCGCCGCGGATCGCGCCACAATATCGCCTTCCATTATGATCTGGGCAATGATTTCTATCGACTCTGGCTCGACCAGAATATGCATTATTCCAGTGCCTTGTTTCTGGACCCTGACAGCCGGATCGAAAGCCTGGAGCAGGCGCAGAGGCGCAAGGTCGATGCGATTCTCGACCGGCTGGACCTGACCGATGGCGCATCCCTGCTCGAAATCGGCTGTGGCTGGGGTGGCCTTGCCGAACAGGCGATGGAACGCCACGCGATCAGCTATACCGGCCTCACTTTGTCCATCGAACAGGCCGATTATGCCCACGACCGGCTGGGATCAGGGGCCGACATTTTCCTGACCGACTATCGCGATGCGCAGGGGCAATATGACGCCATCGCCAGCGTCGAAATGGTCGAAGCGGTCGGCCAGCGCTACTGGCCCGACTATCTTGCCGCCATCCACCGCCTGCTCAAACCCGGCGGCCGCGCCGCGATCCAGTATATCCTGATCGATGACGCGATTTTCCAGGGCTATGCGCGCGGCGCAGACTTCATCCAGACCTATATATTCCCCGGCGGTATGCTGCTGTCCGAAAGCCGATTCCGCGCATTGGCGGAGCAGCAGGGACTGATCTGGCAGGACGTCCACCGCTTCGGTATCGACTATGCCGAAACGCTGCGCCGCTGGCGCGAACGTTTCGATCGCGCCATCGACGAAGGCCGGTTGCCCGCCAGTTTCGACCAGCATTTCGTGGCCTTATGGCGCTTCTATCTGATGTATTGCGAAGGTGGCTTTCGCGGAGGCGGGATTGACGTGGCGCAGGTTACGCTGGTCAAGCCAAGTTAGACCGTTATGTGTTCCCGTGCAGGCGGGAACCCAGTCCCGCCGTTGAACTGGCTTCCCGCCTGCGCGGGAACACATAGTCGCTATCCCTCAGCCCTCGACCCGCATCCGGTGCCCGGTCGGCGTATCCGCCACGACCAGCTCGACGATCGCGTCAGCAACCACTTCCGGTCCCTTGAGCGTCGCGGGATCTTCACCCGGAAAGGCGCGCGCGCGCATCGCCGTGCGGGTCGCGCCGGGATCGACGATATGGGTGCGGATGGCGGAGATATTCTTCATCTCCTCGCCATAGGCTCCGACCAGCGTCTCCAGTGCCGCCTTGGACGCGCCATAGGCACCCCAATAGGCACGGGGGGTCACGACCGATGACGTCACCGCCACCACCCGCGCATCCTTGCTCGCCCGCAGCATCCGGTCGAACGCCGCGATCAAAGCTTGCGGTGCGGCGATATTGAGCGTCAGCAACCGCGCAAATTCCTTGGCGTCGATCGCGGGCACCGCCGCCAGCGCGCCCAGCGTCGCCGCGTTCAGCACCAATATGTCCAGCGCGTCCCAGCGCCCGGCAATCGCCTGCGCCAGCCGCCCGATGCTTTCCCCGTCGATCAGGTCCAGCGGCGCGATCGTCGCATGACCGCCAGCCTTGTGGATCGCGTCCTCCACCTCTTCCAGCCCGCCCGTCGTCCGCCCGGTCAGCACGACATGCGCGCCCGCCGCCGCCAGCGCCTGCGCCGTCGCCGCGCCAATGCCACGGCTGGCCCCGGTCACGAGCGCGAGTTTACCGGAAAGAGGAAGGGGAGAAGAGGCCATTATATATCCGTTCGTGCTGAGTAGGGGCTGAGCCTGCCGAAGCCCCGTATCGAAGCATCCTTCGATACGCCACTTCGACTTCACCGAAGGTGAAGTTTACCCAGAGCGCCTGCTGCAAGCAGGCAGTCGAAGGGCTCAGTGGCTACTCAGGACGAACGGTGAGGCAGGAATGAAGGGTTCAGGCGACCCGTTCCGCCAGCAATTCCAGCTGGTCGGTGACCACCACATCATCCTGGTCGGTCAGCGTGGTGGGATAGTCGCCGGTAAAGCAGGCATCGCAATATTGCGGCCGCCCACCTTCGCGCCTGGCTTCGCCCAGCGCCTTGTACAGGCCATCGATCGAGATGAAGGACAGGCTGTCGGCATGGATGAAATCCTGCATTCCGCCCACGTCCAGCTTGTGCGCCAGCAATTTGGTGCGTTCCGGCGTGTCGACGCCATAGAAGCAGCTATGCTTGGTCGGCGGCGATGCGATCCGCATATGCACTTCGGCGGCACCGGCCTCCCGCATCATCTGCACGATCTTCAGGCTCGTCGTCCCGCGCACGATCGAATCGTCGATCAGCACGATCTTCTTGCCCTGGATCAGCGCGCGATTGGCATTATGCTTCAGCTTCACGCCCAGATGGCGGACCTTGTCGCCCGGCTGGATGAAGGTGCGGCCGATATAGTGGGACCGGATGATGCCCAGCTCGAACGGTATGCCCGATTGCTGTGCATAGCCGATCGCGGCCGGGACGCCGCTGTCAGGCACCGGAATGACATAATCCGCCTCGACCGGATTTTCGATCGCCAGCTGCGCGCCGATCGCCTTGCGGACCGAATAGACGCTGGAGCCATCGACGATCGAATCGGGACGGCTGAAATAGACATGCTCGAAAATGCAGGGGCGCGGATGCACGTCGCCAAAGGGGCGATGCGACCGGATTTCGCCCGCATTGGTCACGATCACCAGTTCGCCCGGATCGATCGAGCGGATATAGTCCGCGCCTACCACGTCGAACGCGACGGTTTCCGACGCGAACATGATGGTATCGCCCAGCTTCCCCATGACCAGTGGCCGGATGCCCAGCGGATCGCGGCAGGCGATCATGCCTTCGGGCGTCATGACGATCAGCGAATAGGCACCCTCGACCTGCTTCAACGCATCGATGAACTTGTCGAGCAGGGTGCGATAGCTGGACGTTGCGACCAGATGGATGATGACTTCGGTGTCGGACGTCGACTGGAAGATCGACCCGCGCCGAATCAGCTCCCGCCGCACCTTCATCGCGTTGGAGATATTGCCATTATGGGCAACGGCGAATCCGCCGGAGTTCAGTTCCGCGTAAAGCGGCTGGACGTTGCGCAGCGAAGTCTCGCCCGTGGTCGAATAGCGCACATGGCCGCAGGCGGAACCGCCCGGCAGGCCGCGAATCACCTCGTCCCGGTCGAAATTGCCCGCGACATGGCCCATCGCCCGGTGAGTATGGAAATCATGCCCGTCCCAGCTGGTGATGCCGGCGGCTTCCTGCCCACGATGCTGGAGCGCATGAAGGCCTAGCGCAACGATGGCAGAGGCTGTGTCAGCGCCGGAAACGCCAAAAATGCCGCATTCTTCGCGCAACTTGTCGTCGTCGAAAGGGTTGGTCGTGATCATGGGTGTGAGCGGGTCCATAGCCGATCCTGTCCGACCGCAGGGGCCGGGCTTTGGCGCGCATATAGTCACTCTCGTCCCGTTTGTCGCCCTCCTGTAACAAAAAAGCGTGCCAGGCCGTTCCTTTACCGATCCCGGTGGGGCGAAACGGCCCGAAGGGCCTTACCGTCAGAGCGAAATCAGCCAGCCAGCCGCCGCCCCGCCAGCCAATATGGCGGGCGTGACCCACGCGCCCTTGACCCGCCAGGCGACGACAAGGGCAAGGGCGAACAACGCCGCCGCGATCAGCATATTGTCCACGCGCGCAGCCGTCGCCAGCGCCAGCTGGGCGAAGGTCGCCGCGATGATTCCCACCACCGCCGCCGCCACGCCGGTCAGCAGCCGATGCAATGTCGGATTGGCGACCACCGCCTCCAGCCGCTCATAGAACAGCATCGAAAAGGCAAAAGCCGGCAGGAACATGCCCGCCGTTACAGCCAGCGCGCCCAGCGGCCCGCCCGCGACATAGCCCACAAAGGTCGCGAAGATCACCAGCGGCGCAGGCAGCACTCCTGCCAGTGCTATTCCGTCCAGAAACGCCGAATCGCTGATCCACCCGCGCCCGACCGTATCGGCACGCACATAGGGGATCGCCGTATAAGCGCCGCCAAAGGTCAGCAGTCCGCCCTTTAGCCCGGCAATGAACAGCATCGCCAGCGTCGCGGGCGCGTGGGCGACGACAGGCCCCGCCGCGCTTGTCGCCCCGACGAAATACTGCACGATCATCGCGCCCAATATCGGCGCCAGCAGCAGCAGAATCGCGACGAAGGGCCGCTCCGCCGCCGCATAGGCCAGTCCGCCGGCCAGCAGGATGATCCAGAATGGCACCGCCATCAGTGTCGCGATCAGCGCCACCACGGCTATGCCGGCCAGCAAACGATCCTCGATAATATGCTGGCCGATCCGCACCACCGCGCGCGCAATCACCGCCAGCACGACGATCTGCACGCCCAGCAGCACACCGGTCAGCCCGACATGCCCCGCGATCCAGCCGACATATAGCCAGCCCGCAATCATCATCAGCGCCAGCCCCGGCAGCATGAATCCGAGCCCTGCCAGCAATCCGCCGATGCGTCCGCGCGCCATCATCCCCAAATGGACGCACAGTTCATGCGCTTCGGGTCCAGGCAACACCTGCAAAACCGCCAGCAACCGGTTGAAGCGCGCGGGCGCGATCCAGCGTTCCTCCTCGACCAGCGCCTGGCGCACCATGGCGATCTGCGCCACCGGCCCGCCAAAAGCGAGCGCACCGAAACGCAGGAATTTCAGGAATAAGGCGATCAGGCTGATCGGCGGCGGTCGGGTGGTGTCCATCGGGTCGGTCATGAAAACGCTCCTGACGCCGCAGGCACGGCGAAGGGAACGGACTTGGACGGACCCCGTCTGACCGGGCGTCCGTGTTGGCCCGATGCGCCAAGCTATCGGCGAAGGCAGCAAGCGATGTCAATATCGTCCCGGCACCGGCCACATCCAATCTCACCTCTCCTTCCATCGGCCCGTCCATCGGCAAAAAGCCCTACTGGCCATGCTGCGCCCGCGCGGCTAAAGACGCAGCCCTGATGCATCGTTTCGCCAATCCCGCCCGCTTCCTCAAGATAGCCCGGCCGCTCACCGGCTGGCTGTTCTGGTCCGGTCTCGTCCTGCTGCTGGCGGGCTGCGCCTGCGGCCTTTTACTGACGCCCGCCGACTATCTTCAGGGGCAGACGGTGCGAATCCTCTATATCCATGTCCCCGCCGCCTGGCTGGGGATGGCAGGCTGGACCGGTATCGCTGTCTCGGCGTTGATGCAGCTTGTCTGGCGGCACCCGCTCGCCGCCGTCGCAGGCCGCGCCATCGCCGCGCCCGGTGCGCTGTTTACGGCCATCTGCCTTGCTACCGGATCGATCTGGGGCCGTCCGACCTGGGGAACATGGTGGGAATGGGACGGGCGCATGACCTCCATGCTCGTGCTGCTATTCCTCTATTTGGGCTATATCGCCCTGGCCAACGCCAGCGCGCGTCAGGGGGCAGGGCAGGGCGGGGTCAGCAATGTCACCGCCATTTTCGGCCTGGTCGGCGCGATCAACATCCCGATCATCAACCGCTCGGTCGTCTGGTGGAACAGCCTGCATCAGGGACCATCGATCACCCTGCGCGGCTCCAGCATCGACATGGCCTTGCTCTGGCCGCTGGGCCTCACGCTGCTGGGCTTTTCTCTCTGGTTCGGCGCGATCGTGCTGATGCGGATGCGGGCGATATTGGCACAGAACAAAATGGAGGCGCGGATGCAGCGCCTTGCAAGAGGATAGCCCCATGCACCAATGGACCTTCGTCATCGCCGCCTATGCGGTGACCTTGCTGGGGACAGCGGCGGTCAGCCTGATCAGCTGGCGCGCCATGCACCGCGCTGAGGCTCAGGCCGAAACGCTGACGGGGCGGCCATGAAAGCCAAGCATCAAAGGCTGATCCTCGCGCTCGTCGCGCTGGCTGCGCTGATCGGCGCAGGCCTGCTCGCCGCCTCCGCGCTCAAGGACGAAGCCGCCTATTTCTTCGCGCCTGGCGACGTCAAGGCCAAGGGCGTCGAGCCCGGCAAGGCGATCCGCCTCGGCGGCATGGTGGTCAAGGGCAGCCTGAAACGCGCGGCCGACGGCGTCACCATGTCCTTCGACGTCACCGACGGCAAAGCCACCGTCCCCGCCACCTTCAGCGGCATCGCGCCCGACCTGTTCAAGGAGGGCAGCGGCGTCGTCGCCGAAGGATCGTTCGACGCCAAAGGCACCTTCATCGCCACCAACCTGCTCGCCAAGCATGACGAACGCTACATGCCCCGCGAACTGGAAGGCATGAGCTACAACGAAACCACCCGCGAATTGCAGGTGGATAAGTGAACCATTCTCAAACCTCCGTTCGCCCTGAGCGAAGTCGAAGGGTTCGACCGACCGCAGGGAGGTCACTTCGCTACGCTCAGTGTAAGGCTTCGACTTCGCTCAGCCCGAACGGAATTTTCATCGTGGCATCCTTTTCATGATCGCTGAAACCGGCCTCGCCGCGCTCTGGCTCGCCGCGTCCCTCGCGCTGCTCCAACTTGTCCTGGCCTTCGTGGGGCTCAAGGGCAACAAGCCCGACCTGCTCGCCGCCGTCCGTCCCGCCGCCGTGGCGCAGGGCGTCCTTACCGCGATCGCCTTTGCCCTGCTCATCACCCTCTTCATGCGCTCGGACATGTCGGTGCTGCTGGTCGCGACCAACAGCCATTCGGCCAAGCCCTGGCTCTACAAATTCGCCGGGACTTGGGGCAATCATGAAGGATCGATGCTGCTGTGGGTCACGGTCATGGGCGTCGCCGGGGCTGCGGTTGCCCTGTTCGAGCGCGCGCTGCGCCGCGACACGCATATGGCGACTTTGGGCGGGCAAGCCGCGATCAGCCTGGGCTTCTATGCCTTCCTGCTCTTCTCCTCCAACCCCTTCGCCCGCATCGACCCCGCACCAGCGGATGGGCAGGGGCTTAATCCCCTGCTGCAAGACCCAGGCCTCGCCTTCCATCCGCCCACCCTCTATCTGGGCTATGTCGGCTTATCCGTCGCCTTCTCCTTCGCCATCGGCGCGCTGCTGACGCGGCAGGTCGACGCATCCTTTGCCCGTGCGATGCGGCCATGGGTGCTGGGCGCCTGGGTATTGCTGACGCTGGGCATCACGGCAGGCAGCTACTGGGCTTATTATGAGCTGGGCTGGGGCGGCTGGTGGTTCTGGGATCCGGTCGAAAACGCTTCGCTCATGCCCTGGCTGGCGGCAACCGCCTTGCTCCACAGCGTCACCGTGCTGGCCACTCGCGATGCCCTGCGCGCCTGGACGGTGATGCTGGCCGTGGTCGCCTTCTCCATGTCGATGGTCGGCACCTTCCTCGTCCGCTCCGGCATCCTGACCAGCGTCCACGCCTTTGCGGTGGACCCGACGCGCGGCAGCTTCATCCTGGGCCTGCTGGCCCTCTATATCGGCGGCGCGCTTGCCCTGTTCGGCTGGCGCATCGGCGCGGTCCGCGAAGGCGCGCCGTTCGAACTGGTCAGCCGCGAAACCATGCTGGTCATCAACAATCTCTTGCTGACCGTAATATTGGGCCTTGTCCTGATCGGCACCCTCTATCCGCTGATGACCGAAGCCTTCGGTCACAAAGTTTCGGTCGGTGCGCCCTATTTCGATCGCATCGCCGGGCCGATCGCGCTGGCACTGATGATCGCCATGGCCGCAGGCCCGCTGGTGCGCTGGCGACGCGATCAGGCGCGGGTCGTCGGCAAACGTTTGCTGATCCCGTTTGGAATCGCTTTACTATTGTCCAGCTTAGTGTCGGCTTTGGCCTGGGGCCGCATCGGCATCCTCCCATTCCTGGGCCTCGTCATCGCCGGATCGGTCGCCGTGGCCAGCCTCGCGCCCCTGTGGAAGCGCAACCTGCGCCGCACCCCGCTCTTTACCTATGGCATGGTCATCGCCCATCTGGGCTGCGCCGTCAGCTTAGGGGGCATGGCCAGCGACTCCGCCTTCACCGTCGAAAAACTGGTCGCCGCCCGTCCCGGCGACACGATCGAGACCGCAGGCTGGCAGCTCCGCTTCCTCCAGATCCAGCCACTCGCGGGCGACAACTGGACCGCGCTGCAGGCCGACATGGAAGCCCGCCGCAACGGCGCGCCCGTCACCATCCATCCCCAGTCCCGTTTCTTCGCCTCGCCCCCCACCTCGACCAGCGAAGCCGCGTTGCTCACCCGCTGGGACGGCCAGCTTTACGTCGTGCTGGGCGAAGAGGTAGAGGGTGGCCGCTGGCAGCTGCGCATCTGGTGGAAGCCCTTTGTCACCCTCATCTGGCTCGGCGGCATCATGATCGCGCTGGGCGGCGCGCTGGCGCTGCTCGGCCGCGAACGGAGGGGCTGGCTGATGAAATGGCGGGCGAGGGCAGCGGCATGAGGAAGTTGCTCATCTGGCTCCCGCTTGCCCTGTTCCTGGGCTTCATCGCCCTGTTCGCCAGCGGCCTGTTCCAGCCTGACGACCGCATCATCCACTCGCGCCTCGTCGGCCAGCCGCTCCCGGCCTTCAAGCTGCCCGCCGCCGCCAGCGACCGCCCGTCGCTCGCCAGCGCGCAACTCGCCACTGGCCAGCCACGCCTGCTCAACATTTTCGCCAGTTGGTGTGTCCCCTGCGCCGCCGAAGCGCCCCAGCTCGATGCGCTCAAGGCCGCCGGTGTCCAGATCGACGCCATCGCCATCCGCGATGCCCGGCCCGATGTCGATGCCTTCCTGAAACGCAACGGCAACCCCTATGTCCGCATCGGCCTCGACGCCCGCAGCGAAGTGCAGATCGCGCTCGGCTCTTCGGGCGTCCCGGAAACCTTCGTCATCGATGGCAAAGGCCGCATCGCCTATCAGCATATCGGCGAAATCCGCGCCGATGATGTGCCGATGATCCTCGACCGGCTGAGGGCCGCACAATGAAGCTGATCCTTCTCCTCTTCGCGTTAATCGCGACTCCGCTGGCCGCCCAGACCGCGCTCCCGCCCGCGCCCTATGCCGACCAGCAGCTCGCCGACCCGGCAATGGAGCGCAAGGCCAAGGCACTGATGGAAACCATCCGCTGCCTCACCTGCCAGAGCCAGTCGATCGCCGACAGTAACGCCAGCATGGCTGGCGACATGCGCTCGCAAATCCGCGAACGGATCATGGCGGGCGAACAGCCAGAAGCGATCCGCGCCTGGCTGATCGCGCGCTATGGCGACTGGGTCAGCTACGAACCCACCGCCGCGCCGATCCTCTGGCCGCTCTGGGCCGCGCCGCTCGTGCTGCTGGGGCTGGGCGTCCTGCTCCTGCGTGGCCGAATCAAGCGAAAGGCGCGATCATCATGACCGGCTGGTTCCTTGCCTTTGGCCTGGCTGCCCTGGCCTTCCTCGCCATGCTGCTCATCGGCCGCATCCCCCGATCGGCGCGCGAAATCAGCGCCGCGGCGCTGCTGCTCGGTCTGGCGGGCTATGCCTGGCAGGGCAATCCGGGGCTGGCTGGCGCGCCGCGTGCCGTCAAACAGGTGAACGAGCCGTTCGACGAGAATCTGGCCGCACAACGGCGCGGCCTTGCCGAACGCTATGGTCCCGCCGGGCAATGGCTGGTCATGTCCGATGGCCTGGGGCGGCAGGGCAAGACCAAGGAGTCGGCCAATATCCTGCTGGCGGGCCTGCGTCAGACGCCCAACGACGCCAATCTCTGGCTGGGCCTTGGCAATGCTCTGGTCTCCCATGCCGATGGCGTGGTGTCGCCAGGAGCGGACTTTGCCTATCGCCGCGCACTCACCCTCGATCCCGATGGACCCGCGCCACGCTATTTTTACGGCCTTGCCCTTGCCCGCAATGGCCAGTTGCAGGCCGCGCGTGACCTTTGGGCGCCACTTGCCGCCGCTACGCCGCCGGGCAGTGCGATCAGGACGGAACTGGAAGCCAATATCGCGCGTATCGATTCGCTGCTGGCCGGGAATGGTCCCGTCAGTCCATGACCGGCCTTCAGGCCGCATTGCGCGGTTCTGGGAGCCGTGATAGGGCGCGGCGGTTTGCGGGGTGGCGGGATGTTCCGTGATCGCCCTTGAACGGGTGTCGAACAGAGCATGATAATTCGGCTTTTCCTTCGTGGCTGATCTCCTTCCCAACACCGCACCATCGTCCTCCACGGACGATCATGATGGCGGCCATGGCCATTCGCGGCAGAAAGCAACGATCAAACTGGTCGTCGGCGCGATCGGCATCGTGTTCGGCGACATCGGCACCAGCCCGCTCTACGCCTTCCGCGAAACCTTCGCCGGGCATCACCCGCTCACGCTGGACCCGGACCATATATTGGGCGTCATCAGCCTGATGTTCTGGTCGATGATGCTGGTCGTGACGCTGAAATATGTCAGCATCATCATGCGCGCCGATAATAAGGGCGAAGGCGGTAGCCTGGCCCTGCTGGCGCTGATCAACGGCCAGACCAAGACGCAGCGCTGGTCGCGCGGCATCGTGCTGCTGGGCGTGTTCGCCACCGCGCTTTTCTACGGCGACTCGATGATTACCCCGGCGGTGTCGGTGCTGTCGGCGGTGGAGGGGCTTGCGGTCTATAATCCCGCATTGGCACCCGCGATTCTGCCTGTGGTCATCGTGATTCTGCTCGGCCTGTTCTGGATACAGGGTCTTGGCACCAACAAGGTCGCGACCCTGTTCGGTCCGATCATGCTGCTCTATTTCGTCACGATCGCGGGCCTTGGCATCCTCTCCATCGTCAAGACGCCGGGAATCCTCTTCGCCTTCAACCCCTATTGGGCCGTGATGTTCTTCGTCACCGACCCCTTGCCCGCCTTTCTGGCGCTGGGGTCGGTCGTGCTGGCGGTCACCGGGGCGGAAGCGCTCTACGCCGATATGGGCCATTTCGGCCGCAACCCGATCCGGGTCTCCTGGCTGGCCTTCGTCCTGCCCGCGCTGATGCTCAACTATATGGGGCAGGGCGCACTGCTGTTTCGCGAAGGGGCTGCCGCGCTGCACAGCCCCTTCTACAATCTCGCGCCGCAATGGGGCCAATTGCCGCTGATCATGCTGGCCACCATGGCGGCGATCATCGCATCACAAGCCGTCATCTCCGGCGCTTTCTCCGTGACGCAGCAGGCGATCCAGCTGGGCTTCATGCCCCGCCTGCGCATCGCCCATACCAGCGCCGCGACCGCAGGCCAGATCTACATTCCCCTGATCAACTGGGGTCTGATGGTTATGGTCATCCTGCTGGTGCTGACCTTCAAGACATCGTCCAACCTCACCGCAGCTTACGGCATCGCGGTCACCGGCGCGATGTTCATCGACAATGTGCTGCTGACGGTGGTGTTGTATCGTCTGTGGAAATGGAAATGGTATTATGCCGCGCCGGTGCTGGGGATATTCTATCTGGTCGATGGCGCCTATCTCGCCGCGAACCTGACCAAAGTGCCGGACGGCGGCTGGTTCCCGCTGCTGATCGGCTTCGTCATCTTCACCCTGCTGACCACCTGGTCGCGCGGTCGGCGTCTGGTGCAGGATCGTCTGCGCGAAGCGGCTATGCCGATCCCGGTATTCGTCGCCTCCGCCGCCAATAGCGCAGTGCGCGTTCCCGGCACGGCGGTGTTCATGACGTCTACGCCCGACGGCGTTCCCCACGCGCTGCTCCACAACCTGAAACATAACAAGGTGCTGCACGAACGAGTGATCCTGCTGACCGTCAAGATCAGGGATGTGCCGGTGGTCGAGGATGACGGGCGCTGCAAGCTGGAGGATCTGGGCCGGGGCTTCTTCCGCATGGTGCTGCAATTTGGCTTCATGCAGGAACCCGACGTTCCCGCCGCGCTCAAAAATGTCGCTGGCTGTGGTCAGGCGTTCAAGATGATGGACACCAGCTTCTTCCTGGCGCGCCAGACGCTGCTGCCCTCGGCCAAGCCGGGTATGCCGCTGTGGCGGGAAAAAATCTTCGCCTGGATGCTGCGCAACGCGGAAAGCGCGATGGAATTTTTCCGCCTGCCTACAAACCGCGTGGTCGAACTGGGCAGCCAGGTCGAGATATAAAAAGGGCGCAGCCTTTGGCAGGCTGCGCCCCGACTTGCCTATCAGGCCGCGTCACGATCCTTGGCGGTGATCTCCACAAGCTGACCGCCATTGATGGCAATCTTCTTGGGCTTCATCGCTTCAGGCACCTCGCGCAGCAGGTCGATCACCAGCAGCCCATCGGCCAGGTCGGCCTTTTCCACCCGCACGAAATCGGCCAACTCGAACCGCCGCTCGAAGCTGCGGTTGGCGATGCCGACATGCAGATATTTGGACCGGTCGGCTGGCGACCCTTCATCCTTGCGACCGATCACCTGGAGCAGATTCTGCTGAGCGGTGATGTCGATCTCGTCAGGACGAAAGCCTGCCACGGCCAGCGTCACGCGATAGCGATCTTCCGAGAGCCGTTCGATGTTGAAGGGCGGATAATTGTCGCCCTGGCTCAAGCGTGCGTTGTTTTCGATCAGGTCGAACAGGCGATCGAACCCAACGGTCGAGCGGCGATAGGGGGTCAGGTCAAAGTTACGCATCGTCATAATCTCCCAAAGAGCAAAATGAACCTGCCGAACCCGAAACCGGCGTCCGGCAATACTGCGTCCAGCCCCATATGGCGGCCGGACACGCTTGATATGGTTCGGGCTTTTTGGGTTTCAAGAGGATTTATGCGTGCCAAACTCGGCACGGAGGGGCAAGGGGGTGGACAGTTTGTCCTATCGCCAGGGCGCGATAAAAAGTGCAGACAAAAAAGCGCCCGGACCGTGGTTTCACGATCCGGGCGCTTAATGGACGATTGCTCGTCTCCCCCTTGGCCTGCCTCAACCGCTTCTCAGCCCCCTAAGCTCGAAGCGGGATGCAGTATCCCTGAACCACGGCCTTTTACCTGTGCTTCGAGTGTCTTGCTATGACTGCTGCGGGGCGGAGTCACGGGCAAAATCGGGCGCGTGTGATTTTGCGCCGATGCCTGTGGCCACGATGCAACAATTTGGCAATGCTTGCCGTTCAGGGACGCTATGCCTAGACGATCAGCCTGTCCCTTCATAAAGGCCGCCCGCGCCACATGATTCTATCCCGCTACGAACGCATGATCGCCAAACGCTACCTGTTGCCGGGCAAGGGGGAGGGGTTCATCTTCCTCGTCGCCGGGATCAGCCTGGCAGCCGTCATGCTGGGTGTCGCTGCGCTCATCATCGTCATGAGCGTCATGAACGGCTTTCGCGCCGAACTGTTCGACAAGATTGTCGGCCTCAACGGCCATGCCGTGGTCCAGGGCTATGGCGGGCGGTTGCCCGACTGGAAATCGGTTCTGGCAGAGGCCAAAGCGACACCGGGCGTCACCAGCGCGACGCCGATGATCGAACAACCCTTGCTCGCCACCTTTAACGGTCGGGCCGAAGCCGTGCTGGTGCGCGGCATGACCGTGCCGGACATCCGCACCAACAAGACGCTCAAGGGCAAGGTGATCGCCGGCAGTCTGGACAATCTGACCGCCAATAGCGGCAAGATCGGCATCGGATCACGCCTGGCCGAAAATATGGGTATCCAGTTGGGCGACAGCCTGACCGTCATCAATCCCGCAGGCCGCTCCACCCCCTTCGGCACGGTGCCGCGTCAGGTCGCCTATCAGGTCGCCGCCATTTTCGAGGTCGGCATCTATGATTATGACAAGGCGTTCGTCGTCATGCCGATGGAGGACGCCCAGACGCTGCTCCTGCTCGGCGATGTCGTCGGCATGATCGAGGTCGAGACGGTTGATGCGGACAAGGTCGGTCAGATATTGGAGCCGCTTGCAGGCAAGGTCGCGGGCCGCGCCGTCATCACCGACTGGCGACAGATGAATGCCTCCCTGTTCGAAGCGCTGGCGGTCGAGCGGGTGGCGATGTTCGTGGTGCTGTCGATCATCGTGCTGGTCGCGGTGTTCAACATCCTCTCCTCGCTCATCATGCTGGTGCGCGCCAAGACGCGCGACATTGCGATCCTGCGGACGATGGGGGCCAGCCGCGCCGGGCTGGTGCGGATTTTCATGACCGTGGGCGTCACCATCGGCACGCTGGGCATGGTCGCGGGGCTGATCCTCGGCTTCACCTTCCTCTTCTTCCGCCAGAATGTGGTCAACGCGATCCAGTTCGTGACGGGGCAAAATCTGTGGGATCCCTCGATCCGTTTCCTGACCGAATTGCCATCGCAGGCCGATCCGGTGGAGATCGCCACCATCTGCATCATGGCGCTGCTGTTCAGCTTCCTGGCCACGCTCTATCCGGCCTTCAAGGCCGCCAATACCGATCCGGTGCAGGTTCTCCGCTATGAATGATATTCTCAAGGTCACGGGCCTGACCCGCAGCTTCACCCAGGGCGGTGAGACGATCCATGTCCTGCGCGGTGTCGATCTGACTGTGGGGCAGGGGGAGATTGTCGCGCTGCTGGGACCGTCAGGCTCCGGCAAATCTACTCTGCTCCAGGCGGTTGGTTTGTTGGAGGGTGGCTTTGACGGTTCGATCCGCATCGATGGCGAGGAAGCGGCAAAACTTGATAATGACGGCCGCACCCGCTTGCGTCGCGACGCCATGGGCTTTGTCTATCAGTTCCATCATCTGCTGCCCGATTTCAACGCGACCGAAAATGTCATCCTGCCGCAGGTGATCCGCGATACGGACATGGCGGTCGCACGCACCCGCGCGGAATCGCTGCTGACCTCGCTTGGCCTTGGCCATCGCCTCGACCATCGCCCCAGCCAGTTGTCTGGCGGCGAACAACAGCGCGTCGCTGTCGCCCGCGCCCTTGCCAACCGGCCTGCTTTGGTGCTGGCGGACGAACCGACCGGCAATCTGGACGAGCGCACCGCCGACGTCGTGCTGGCCGAATTTCTACGGCTGGTGCGAGAGGAAGGATCGGCGGCACTGGTCGCCACCCATAATGAACGGCTTGCGGCCAAGATGGACCGGGTGGTCCGGCTGCATGAGGGCGTTTTGGAATAGCCCTCCAATCTTACCCACAGACTTTTCTCCAGCAGGGCTGGTCACGAACCACGCCTTCTGGATAGTATGTCCTATGCCCCACGCCGCTTTCGTTCCGCTCCGCATTTTCTCCTCCTACACCATGCTGGAAGGGGCGATCGATCCCAAGAAGATCGCCAAGCAGGCCAAGGCGCTGGGCTTCCCCGCCGCCGCGATCACCGACCGCAATGGCCTCTACGGCTCGATGGCTTTCTCCGACGCCTGCAAGAGCGAAGGCGTCCAGCCGCTGATCGGCGCGATGCTGGGCATATTGCGCCCCGGCCGCCCGGCCAATGCCGCCCCGGTCCATGACTGGCTCGCGCTCTATGCGCAGGACGCGACGGGCTATGACAATCTGTGCGCCCTGGTGTCGATGGCGCATCTCGACCGGCCATTGGAAGAAGTGCCGCATGTCGGGCTGGACGTGCTGGAAGGGCGCACTGACGGGCTGATCGCGCTGACCGCAGGCGGCGAGGGCGCACTGGCGCGGCTGTTCGCCGAGGACCAGCCCGACGCGGCGCTGGACTATGCGGAGCGGTTGGAAGCGCTGTTCCCCGACCGGCTCTATATAGAAATCTGCCGTCGGCTCGATCCGGTCGAGGGGAAGGCGGAGCCGGAGTTGCTGGAGCTGGCTTATGCCCGCAACCTGCCCTTGGTCGCGACCAACCCAACCTGCTTTACCGAGCCGCATTTCCATGCCGCGCATGACGTCATGCTCTGCATCGCCGACAGCGCTTATGTCGATATGCCCGACCGGCGCACCAGCTCGCCCGACGCCTGGATGAAACCGGCAGCGGAAATGCGGCGCCTGTTCGACGATTTGCCCGAAGCATTGGCCAACACACTGGTCGTCGCCCAGCGCTGCGCGGTTGCAGCCCCCAAACGCAAGCCGATCCTGCCGAGCCTGGCCGGCGATGTCGAGGGCGAAGCGCGGATGCTGCGCGATCTCGCCAGTGCGGGTCTCGACGCGCGACTGGCGAAGCTGGGGATCATCGATG
This sequence comes from Sphingobium sp. FG58, assembly GCF_057809055.1. NCBI lineage: Bacteria > Pseudomonadati > Pseudomonadota > Alphaproteobacteria > Sphingomonadales > Sphingobiaceae > Sphingobium > Sphingobium sp. FG58. Next base: position 28,292 of record NZ_JBMDJF010000010.1, read on the forward strand.
AGGCAGCCCGCCAGCCCTATCTCGACCGGCTGAAGTTTGAGACCGACATCATCATCCAGATGGGCTTTCCCGGCTACTTCCTGATCGTTGCCGACTTCATCAAATGGGCCAAGGATCATGATATTCCGGTGGGTCCGGGCCGTGGCTCCGGTGCAGGCTCGGTCGTCGCGTGGGCGCTGCTGATCACCGATCTTGATCCGCTGCAACTGGGCCTGCTGTTCGAGCGCTTCCTGAACCCGGAACGTGTGTCGATGCCCGACTTCGACATCGACTTTTGCGAAACGCGGCGTGGTGAGGTGATCCGCTACGTCCAGCAAAAATATGGCGTAGATCATGTCGCGCAGATCATCACCTTCGGAAAGCTGAAAGCCCGCGCGGTCCTCAAGGATACCGGCCGCGTCCTCCAGATGAGCTATGGCCAGGTCGATCGCCTCGCCAAGCTGGTCCCCAATCACCCGACCGATCCCTGGACGCTGGAGCGGTCGCTGAACGGCGTGGCGGAGTTTCGGGCGGAATATGACAATGACGCGCAGGTCAAACGGCTGATCGACTATGCGATGAAGCTGGAGGGCTTTCCGCGCCACAGCTCCACCCATGCCGCAGGCGTGGTGATCGGCGACCGCCCGTTGCAGCAGCTGGTGCCGCTCTATCGCGATCCGCGATCCGACATGCCGGTGACGCAATTCGACATGAAATATGTCGAGGGGGCGGGCCTTGTGAAGTTCGACTTTCTGGGCCTCAAAACCCTGTCTGTGCTGCAAAAGGCGGTGCAATTGCTGGCGGCGCGGGGCGTGACGGTCGAGTTGGATACGCTCAGCTGGGACGATAGCGCCGTCTATGACCTGCTCCAGCGTGGCGATACGGTGGGCGTGTTCCAGCTGGAATCCGAAGGGATGCGCAAGACGCTGGCCGCCGTCCGCCCAACCAATTTCGGCGACATCATTGCGCTGGTCTCGCTCTATCGTCCCGGCCCGATGGACAATATCCCGATGTTCGGGCGCCGCAAGAACGGGCAGGAGGAGATTGAATATCCCCATATCCTGCTGAAACCGATCCTTGAAGAGACATACGGCATCTTCGTCTATCAGGAACAGGTGATGCAGGCCGCGCAGATATTGGCCGGTTACAGCCTTGGAGACGCCGACCTGTTGCGCCGCGCGATGGGCAAGAAGGTGAAGGCGGAGATGGACGCGCAGCGTTCGCGTTTCGTCGAGGGGTGCGCGGCCAGCGACATCAAGCCCGCCAAGGCGAACGAATTGTTCGACTTGATCGACAAGTTCGCGGGCTATGGCTTCAACAAGTCGCACGCGGCGGCTTATGCCTTGCTCGCATACCAGACGGCGTGGTTGAAGGCGCATTATCCGGCGGAATTCTACGCCGGGTCGATGGCCTTCGATATCCATCTGACCGACAAGCTGACCATATTTGTCGACGATATGCGCCGCATGGGGCTGACCTGTCTGCCACCCGACATCAACCGTAGTCAGGCGGACTTTTCGGTCGAGCCGATCGCGCATGAGGGCGATGATCCACGTCTGGGCTATGCGGTGCGCTATGCGCTGGGCGGTCTGAAAGGCGTGGGTGAGAAGGCGATGGACCAGCTGGTCGCCGAACGCGACGCTGGTGGACCGTTCAAGAGCCTGGACGATATAGCCGACCGGATCGAACCGCGCCTGCTCAACCGGCGACAGCTGGAGAGTCTGGCGGCGTCGGGTGCGTTTGATGCGATCCATGCCGACCGGGCGGGCGTTCACGCAGCGGCGGAAACGATATTGAGCGTCGCGTCGAGCGCGGCGCAGGCGCGGGAAAGCGGGCAGGGCGGGCTGTTCGGCGATGTTGAGACGCCCCATGCGGATGTCCGCATCCCACCGCATCAGGCATGGTCGGTGGCGGACCGGATGGCGCAGGAGAAGGAGGCATTCGGCTTCTATTTCTCCGCCCACCCGGTCGATCGCTATCGCCATTTGGCCGATGCACGGGGGGCCAAAAGCTATGGTGCGATCTGCGTCGAACCCCTGACCGGGGAGGCGCGCGCCACCGGCGTCATGGCGGCGATGGTTGAGGATGTGCGCTGGCGCGAGACCAAGCGCGGGGCGCGCTATGCCAATGCCACCTTCTCCGACAGTAGCGGCCAGTTTCAGGCGAGCTGCTTCGAGGAGGACGCCTGCAAGGCGATCGAGGAACTGGCGCGCGATGGCGATTGTGCGCTGCTTTATGTCGAACTGGACAGGTTGCCGGGCGAGGAAACCCCGCGCGTGACCGTGCGCAAGATCGAACCGTTCAAGCTGATCGCCAGCGCTTCGCGGATGGAGCTTGTGGTCGATACAACTGATCCGGCAGCGGTCGAGGCACTGGCTGCATTGATGGCGCAGAGCCGGGGCGGACGGAGCGAATTATTCCTGCGCACGCCCGCTGCGAACGGTCAGGCGGTGCGGCTGTTCCTGGGCGATGATTTCCTGCTGGGCGCGGATCAGGTCGATGCCATGTCGGTAATTCCCAACCTGACCATCCACCGGTTCGAGCGGATGGAGGCGACGCAGGATGGCTATCGCACCCGTAACCGGCGGGCTGGGATGCGGCTGGTCGGCTGATCATCATAGCAGCCGCATCTGCGCGCCTTCGGGCGGGCGGAACAGATCGGTACGCAGGGTCAGCCGTTCCGCCCCCAGCCCGGCGCGCTTGTGGGCCTTGATGAAGCGCGAGCGGATAAGGTCGGCCCACACGCCTTGTCCGCGCATCCGGCTGCCGAAATTGGGGTCATTGTCGCGCCCGCCACGCAATTCGCGGATGATGGTCATTACCCGCGCCGCGCGATCGGGATAATGGGCGTCGAGCCAGGCGCGGAAAAGCGGCGCGACTTCATGGGGAAGGCGGACGGGGATATAAGTGACTTCGCGCGCACCGGCGGCGGCGACGCGGGCGACGATATTCTCAATCTCATGATCGGTGATGGCCGGGATGATCGGGGAGAGGCTGGCATAGACCGGCACGCCAGCCTGCGCCAGTTGCCGGATTGCCTCCACCCGGCGTAGCGGATGCGGCGCGCGCGGTTCCAGCGTGCGGGCGACCGCCGGGTCCAGCGTCGTTACCGAAATCGCGACCGACACCAGCCTGTCGCGCGCCATGGCGGCGAGTAGATCGATGTCGCGCAGGATGCGGTCGGACTTGGTGGTGATGAACAGGGGGTGGCGGCATTCCGCCAGCAGCTCCAATATCGCCCTCGTAATCCTCCAATCCTTCTCGATCGGCTGGTAAGGATCGGTATTGGTGCCGAGAGCAATGGGCATGACGGCGTAATTTTTCTTCGACAGTTCGGCGCGCAGCAATTTGGCGGCGTCCGGTTTGGCGAATAGCTTTGTTTCAAAATCCAGCCCCGGCGACAGGTCATGATAGGCGTGGGACGGGCGTGCGTAGCAATAGATGCAGCCATGTTCGCAGCCGCGATAGGCGTTGATCGACTGGTCGAAACCAATGTCGGGTGACGTGTTGCGGGTGATGATCGTGCGGGGATGTTCGATCGTCACCTGCGTTCGGCGGCGGGGGACCGGGCCGTCAATATCGGCCACGGCGTCGAGCCAGTCACCGTCGGTTTCGCGTTGGGGCAGGGAAAAACGCACACTTTGCGTGTTGAGTGTTGCGCCTCTTCCTTTCTCTATTCCCATGAAGGAATAAGAACATAAAAGGAACAAAAGGTCAACCGGAAGTTCCGGTCAGCGCTCCGTCAGGCGGGGCATCAGTTCGACGAAATTGCAGGGGCGGAAGCGGCTGTCGAGCTGACTGGACAGGATGCCGTCCCATGCGTCCTTCACCGCGCCGGTCGAGCCGGGGAGCGCAAAGATGTAGGTGCCGCGCGCGACGCAGGCCGTGGCGCGGGACTGAATGGTGGAGGTGCCGATCGTCTGGTAGCTGAGCCAGCGGAACAGTTCGCCAAAGCCCGGAATTTCCTTGTCCTGCACCTGAGCCAGTGCTTCGGGGGTGATGTCCCGGCCAGTGACGCCGGTGCCACCGGTGGTCAGGATGACGTCGATGTCCGGGTCGTCGATCCAGGCATGGAGCCGGGCGACGATGGCGGATTTGTCGTCGCGCTCGATATAGCGGGCAGCCAATATGTGGCCCGCACTTTCGAGTCGTTCGACCAGCGTGTCGCCGGAACGGTCGTCCGCCGCGCTGCGTGTGTCTGATACGGTGAGGACGGCGATGCGGACGGGGATGAAGGTGCGGCTGTCGTCGATCGGCATCAGTCTGCGCCGCCGCCCATGCTGGCGCGACCGTCAGACTGGCTGAGGCGGACCAGCTTAACACCCTTGGCATTGGGAAAGGTCGGCCACATCCCCTGCGCCATGCCGGTCAGGCAGTCGGCGGTTCCCTTTGCCTGGATCTGGTACATCCAGTAATTGCGCATGACGATGTTCACATAGGCGCGGGTTTCATAATAAGGCAGCGATTCCATGAACAGCAATGGATCGCCCTTGTCCTTGACCTGCGCGTTCCAGCGTTCGACCGGCAGCGGCCCGGCATTGTAAGCGGCCATCACCTTGGGCAGCAGTCCGCCGGTGGCGCTCATGTCGCGCAGCGCTTCGAGATAGCGCTGGCCAAATTCCATGTTGGTGGATGGCACGAAAAGTTGTGCCGCCGACGCCAGTCCCATGTCGCTGCCGGTGCCGGGGCGCACCTGCATCAGGCCGCGCGCGCCCGCGCTGCTGACGACATCGGACCGGAAGCCCGATTCCTGCAAGGTGTGGGCGTAGATCAGCGAGGGATCGACCCGCCAGCCGCCATCTGGGCGCCAGTCGGGCGCGGGGAAACGGGCGAAGCTGGCCGGTTGCTTGCCCGCAGGGCCATTATGGGCAAGCCAGAGCTGGGTCGCGGGCAGGTTAAGCGCGCTCGCCAGGCGAAGCAGCGCGTCATATTGGCCGGTGCCGCCGATCTTCGCCTGATAGCGGAGCATTTCGTCGGCGCGGCCAGTATCGCCGATCGCGGCGAGGGCGATGGCGGCGCGGGCGTTGGGGCTGTCCTTGAGCGCCAGCCATTCAGCCTGGCCGAAACGGGTCGCGACCGGCGGCGCGCCGAGCGGCATCCCCAGCGATTCGCGCGCCAGAAGCCCATAGAAGGTTTCGTCCGAACGGGCGGCGAGTTTGAGATAATTGGCGACCTTGGGCGCTTCGCCGCAGACCATATAGGCGCGCGAGGCCCAATAGGCGCCAGCGGCGCGCATGTCGGCATTGGTGGCAAAGGCCGCGACATTGGCGAAGGCCGGGGCGGCGGCGCGGCAGTCATTCTGACGCCATGCGGCAAGGCCTGTGGTCCAGTGCGCTTGTACCGTCCAGTCGCCCCCGGTGCGCGTTTCGAGCGCGCGGGCGGCCATGCGGCGGGCATTGGCGTCGTCATTTTCGATATAATAGGCCCAGGCGACCCGCTGGCGCACTTCGGTCAGCCCTTCGGGCGTCAGGCCGGTTTCGCCAGCGGCCAGCAGCGCTTCGGCCCCGACCGGATCGTCGGCCTTGACGAAAGCCTGTATCTGACCCGCCAGCGCGATCGCCAGAGTGTCCGTCTTGGTCGATCCGACATATTCGCGCCGGGGGGCGGACCCCAGCCACACCATTTTCTGCACTTGCGGCAGAGTGGGCAGCATGGTTGCGCCGCGCTTTTCGGCGAGGCGGGAAAGCTGGTCCGCCTTGGGCAGCCAGGCGGCCTTGTTGATGAGGTCGAGCAGGTCGAACAGTTCAACCTTGGGCGATCCCTTGGCGAGATAGAGTTCGGACAAAGCGAGAGGACGCACGGCGTCCTGCGCATCCAGCGCATTAATCAGCGTTCTGGCTTCGGCCCATTGCTGGCCCTGAAGGGCGGTGAAGATGGCGCGATAGCTGGCCTTGGCGCCGTCGCCAATCTGAAGCGGGGAAGCGGGCGCGGCGGTGATTGCGGGAGAAATCGGGGCGGTCTCGGCACGGGCGGGCAGCGTTGCAGCCAGTCCCATCACCATCAGGGCCAGGCTGGACATTTGGGTCGCGGCACGAATCACGGGCGGACTTCCTCGATCAGGCTTTGCAGGGCGCGCCAACATTCCGCTTTCGCCGCTGGCTGGGTCAGCAGCAGGCGGGGATGAAATGTGGCGACGGCAGGCACAATGCCGCCTTCATGGTTAAAGTCGCGTAAACCATCGGCGGGCGTGGCGGCATCCGTCGGAAGCAGCGCACGGATCGTCCGATCGCCCAGCAATAGCAGACGGCGGGGCCGGGCGAGGGCGACATGGGCGCGCATCCGGTCGGCCACGGTGGAAAGATCAGCCGCCTCCACCATGCCGCCAGGCGGACGGGCGGTGAAGAGCGAGGCGAGATGAATGGTGGAGCGGTCCAGCCCGATCGCGCGCAGCATCGCGTCGAACAGGGCGCCAGCGCGATCGGCCAGCAATTGCCCCGCCGCCATATCCGCCGGATCGGGCAGGTCGGTCACGACCATCAGCGATGCGCCTTCGCCACCGGTCGGCAATATGGGTGCGCCGGGCCAGCGCCTTTCGGGCTGGGCAGGATCGGTCGCAAGCCAGCCAAGGAACGAATCGAGGCTTTGGGGCTTTTTTTCAATGGTGGCCGACGCCGCGACGGCGCGAATCGTCGCTTTTGGATCGGTGGCAGTCACAGGGCGCAACCAGTTGACCGGCGCTTCCGTCACGGCGCCATCTACGCCCGCGAGCGTCCACCACGCCATATAGGCGTCGGCAGCCGCCGCATGATCCTGCAATTCACCCCGCATACGATCATCTAGGGCCAGAGGTTGACGAGGGGGTCAAGATTCTTCATCGCCTTGGCTGGTAAAGTGTTGGAGTAATAAGGCGACTGGATGGACGGGGTGCAGCCCGCCGGTCGCCCATTGGAGGGTTTATGAGCGAACGGGAATCGATGCCCTATGACGTGGTCATCGTCGGTGGGGGACCGGCGGGATTGTCAGCGGCAATCCGGCTGAAACAGCTGGCCAATGACGCTGGGCAGGAACTGGCCGTGTGCGTGCTGGAAAAGGGGTCGGAAATCGGCGCCCATATCCTGTCGGGCGCAGTGATCGACCCCAGGGCGCTGGACGAATTGCTGCCAGAATGGCGCGACATGGGCTGTTCGCTGGCCGAGACGCCGGTGACGGATAATCAGCACTGGTTCCTGACCAAAAGCGGCAAGATGGCGATGCCGCACATCATGACACCGGGATGGATGCATAATAAGGGCACCTATACCGGATCGCTGGGCAACCTCTGCCGCTGGCTGGCGGAGCAAGCCGAAGGGCTGGGCGTAGAAATCTTCCCCGGCTTTGCCGCAGCTGAAATTCTCTACCATGAGGATGGCAGCGTGAAGGGCGTGGCCACCGGCGACATGGGCGTCGACCGTGAGGGTAATCATAAGGGCGATTATCAGCCCGGCCTGGAGCTGCACGCGAAATATACCTTCTTTGCAGAGGGCGCGCGTGGCCATCTGACCAAGATATTGAAGCGCCAGTTTGCGCTGGACGCAGACTGCGAGCCGCAGGTCTATGGGTTGGGCATGAAGGAATTGTGGGACATTGATCCTGCTATGCACAAGCCGGGCCTGGTCATCCACTCGCAGGGCTGGCCGCTGACCGATGCCTATGGCGGCGGCTTCCTCTATCATCAGGCCAATGGCCAGGTGGCGTTGGGCTTCGTCGTCGGGCTGGGCTATCGCAACCCGCATCTTTATCCGTTCGAGGAGTTCCAGCGCTGGAAGCAGCACCCGGAAATCCGCAAATTTCTCGAAGGCGGGCGGCGCGTCTCCTATGGCGCGCGGGCGATCAACGAGGGTGGCTGGCAGTCGATTCCCAAGCTGGTATTCCCCGGCGGCGCGCTGATCGGCTGTTCGGCGGGCTTCGTGAACGTGCCGCGGATCAAGGGCACGCATACGGCGATGAAGTCCGGGATGCTGGCGGCGGAAGCGGCCTTTGCCGCGGTGCAGAGCCAGCGCGGCAGCGACGTGCTGAGCGATTATGAAGATGTGCTGCGCTCCAGCTGGATCGCCGACGAACTGAAGCTGGTCAAGAATGCCGAGCCGCTGCTGAGCAAATTCGGCGGCACGATTGGCACCGTGCTGGCAGGCATCGACATGTGGATGCGGACGCTCAAGATCGGCCTGCCCTTCACGATGAAGCACAAGCCGGACAATGAGAATATCTGGCCCAAGGATGCCTGCGAAAAGATCGTCTATCCCAAGCCCGACGGCGTGGTGAGTTTCGATCGGTTGTCGTCGGTGTTCCTGAGCAACACCAATCATGAAGAGGACCAGCCGGTCCATTTGCAGCTGAAGGACCCTGCGATCCCGATCAGCTACAATCTGCCCCTTTATGACGAGCCGGCGCAGCGTTATTGTCCTGCTGGCGTCTATGAAGTGGTCGGTCAGGAAGAGGGCAATCCCCGCTTCCAGATCAACGCGCAGAATTGCGTTCATTGCAAGACGTGCGACATCAAGGACCCGACCCAGAATATCAACTGGGTCGTCCCCGAAGGCGGTGGAGGACCGAACTATCCCAATATGTAAGCGCCTGATCCCGTTCGTCCTGCTGACAGTCCCGGTGGCGATGCCCGCCGGGGCGTCGGTCGATCCCCAGGGCGCGCTGCACGCCTATGCGCGGGCGCGGCTGGCCGACGGGGATGGGGCGATGGGGCTGGCGGTGGACAGCTATCGCGCGGCGCTGACGCTTGATCCGGCCAGTGTTGAGGTGGCGCGGCGATCCTATGTCCAGGCGCTGGAAAGCGGCGACCGGGCGCTGGCGCTGCGATCGGCGGCGTTGCTGGAGCCGCAGGGGGCGCTGCCGCGCGACGGCACGCTGTTGCTGATTGGCGAGGCGCTGGGGCGCAAGGACTGGACGGGCGCGCGGACGCTGACGGCGCGGATGGTGGAGGAAGGGAATTTCTCCTTCCTCGCGCCCATCATCACTAGCTGGATCAGCCTGGGCGAGGGGCATTATGCCGCGCCGGTGGTGGCGGGGCAGGACCGTTATGCCGCTCTGGCGCAGCGTTATGTCGATGAGCATGTGGCGTTGCAGGCGCTGGGGCGCGGCGATCTGACGGCGGCGGTCCCGGCGATCCGGCGGGCGATCGTGCTGCGTGGCGGGGAGGGCGCGGCGTTGCGGCTGACGCTGGCGGCGCAACTTGCAGGGCGGGGCGCGAAGGCCGAGGCGCTGATGCTGTTGCCGCCGGGCGAAGCGGCGTTTGCGCGGGCGCGGGCCGATCTGGCGCGGGGCAAGGTGAAGGCGGCGGCTATCACGCCGGTACAGGGCTATGCCCGGCTCCTGTTGCGGCTGGCGGCCGATGTGGCGGCCGACCATAGCGGGACGGGGCTGGGCATCCGGCTGGCGCGGATCGCGACCTTTGCCGATCCGGCCGGGGCGGAGGCGCAGTTGGCAGCGGCGCGGCTGCTGAGTGTGAGCGGTCTGGCGCAGAGCGGCGTGGCTGAGGCGCGGAAGGTGCCGGTCAATGGCTGGTACGGCGCGCTGGGCCAGGCGGTGCTGGTCGATGCGCTGGCGGGGGCGGGTGAGACGCAGGCGGCGCTGGCGCTGGCACGATCGCTGGCGGCGGAACCGGGCGCGGGAAGCGATAGGCAGGTTCGGCTGGGGCGGTTGCTGGCGGATCTGGAAGATTTTGACGGCGCGGCGGCGGCGTTCCGGGCGGCGCAGGCGGGCTATGGCGAGGGCGAACTGCCCTGGGCGCTGTTGCTGTTCGAGGGTAGCGCACTGGAACAGGGCAAGCGCTGGGACGAGGCGCGGGTCGTGCTGGAGCGCGCAGCGGCGCTGGCCCCCAATGAGCCGATGGTGCTGAACTATCTGGGCTATGCGCAGATCGAGCGGCGGCAGAATGTGACGGCGGCGCTGGAATTGATCCGCAAGGCCAGTGCGCTGAAACCCCAGGATGCCTCGATCGCCGACTCGCTGGGCTGGGCGCATTATGTGACTGGCGATGTTGCAGGCGCAGTGCCGGTGCTGGAGCGGGCGGCGGCTGGTGCGCCGGGCGATGCGACGATCAACGAACATCTGGGCGATGCGCTGTGGAGCGCGGGACGACGGTACGAGGCGCGCTACGCCTGGGCAGCGGCATCGCTGTTCGCGCAGGGGGATGGCGCGGCGCGGATCGCGGCGAAGGTCGAGCAGGGATTGAAGCCAGAATATGCCGCACCCTGATCTGGACGCGGGCCTGATGATCGAAACCGCCTATGCCAAGGTGAATGTCGCGCTGCATGTGCGGGCGCGGCGGGACGATGGTTATCATGCGCTGGAAAGCCTGTTCGCCTTTGCCGAGCATGGCGACCGGTTGAGCGCGGTGGCGACCGATGACGGGGCGATCGATCTGGTGATCGACGGGCCGTTCGGCGGGGCGCTGGAGGCGGGACCGGGCAATCTGGTGGTGAAGGCGGCGCGGGCGTTGCAGGCCTATCTGGGCGAGCAGCGCGGCGCGGCGATCCGCCTGACCAAGATTTTGCCGGTGGCGTCGGGCATTGGCGGCGGGTCGGCAGATGCGGCGGCGACGCTGCGGTTGCTGGCGCGGTTGTGGGACGTGCGGATCGAGGCAGAGGAACTGGCTGGGCTGGCGCTCGATCTGGGGTCCGATGTTCCCGCCTGCGTCGCCAGCGTGACGCAGATGGTGACGGGGCGCGGCGAAGGGCTTCGGCGGCACCCTGTCGAGGGGCTGGAGGGGATGGCGATGCTGCTGGTCAATCCGGGGGTTGGCGTTTCGACGGCACAGATATTCAGCGGTTGGGACCGGGTGGATCGCGGGCCGCTCGATGCGGCGAGTCTGGAGGCGCTGGTGGCGCAGGGGCGCAATGATCTGGAAGCGCCCGCGATGGCAGCGGCACCGGTGATTGCGCAGGTGCTTCGCGCACTGGAGGGGCATCAGGGGCTGCGGCTGGCGCGTATGTCCGGGTCGGGCGCGACCTGTTTTGCGCTGTTCGACAGCGATGCGGCGATGGCCGACGCGGCGATGGCGGTGCAGGCGGCGCATCGCGACTGGTGGATGATGGAAACGCGGATCAGGACGGCATGAGCGAGGCTTTCACTCAGATTGACGGTGGCGGGCTGGACGTACTGATCATCGCGGATCATGCGTCGGCGCGGGTGCCGGATGATATTGACCTGGGCATCGACCCCGCATTGCTGGCCAATCATATCGCTATCGACATCGGCGTGGCGGAGGTGAGTGCGCTGCTGGCGGCGCAACTGGGCTGCACCGCGATATTGGGCGGGGTGTCGCGGCTGGTGATCGACCTTAACCGCGAGGCGGATGCGCCGGGCCTGTTGCCGGTGATGAGCGACGGCCATGCCATATCCGGCAATCGCGACGCCGATCTGGCGCAGCGGATGGTGCGGTTTCACCATCCCTATCATCATCAGGTCGAGCGGCTGTTGGCGGCGATGACCGCGCCGTTCATCCTGTCGGTGCATAGCTTTACGCCGCATCTGGCCAGCGATCCGGGGCAGAAACGGCCCTGGGAGATTGGCGTGCTCTATAATGAGGATGATCGCGCCGCGCGGATCGCGATCCCTTTGCTGGAGGCGGCGGGGCTGATCGTCGGAGACCAGCTGCCCTATTCGGGCAAGCAACTCAACGCGACGATGAACCGCCATGCCGAGGCCAATGGCATCCCCTATCTGGGGATCGAGATGCGGCAGGATCTGGTGGGGGACGCAGCGGGACAGCGGCGCTTTGCCGATATTTTGGGGCCGGTGGTGCTGGCGTGCCGGGGGGCTTTGACGTGAGATTTTTACTGGCCGGATGCCTGTTGCTCGCGGCCTGTGGCGGGGAAACGGGCAAGCTGGGCAATGAGGTGCAACCAGAGCAGGCTACGGGGACAGTTGATGACGGCAAGGCGGATTGCGCGATCGGCGCGGATGCAGCCTGGGCGCGGGATTGCCTGATCGAGCGGGCGGGCGAGATATTGACGATCCGCCATCCCGATGGCGGGTTTCGCCGCTTCCGGGTGCTGGCAGATGGGCGCGGTCTTGAGGCGGCGGACGGGGCGGAGATGGCGCAGTTGCAGATCGTCGAGGCCGGGCTGGTCGAAATCCGCATCGGCGGCGATCGCTATCGCCTGCCCGTAAAGGTCGCCGGATCGGCGCCATGAGTGCCGGAACGCCGATCCTGACCGTCGCGCAGATGCGCGCAGCGGAACAGGCTTTGTTCGATGCGGGCGTCGATGATTATGGATTGATGGAGAAAGCGGGCGCGGCGGCGGCGGAGATTATCTGGCGCGCAGGCGGCCTGCGCGACACGCTTATCCTCTGCGGGCCGGGCAATAATGGCGGCGATGGCTATGTGATCGCCCGGCTGCTGCGCGCGCGGGGCGTGCCTGTTCGGGTGGCGGCACTGGGGGAAAGCGGCACGACCTCCAGTCGCCGGGCGCTGGCGGCGTGGGATGGGCCGCTGGAGACGTTGGCGACGGCTGCGCCTGCGACGCAACTGGTCGATGCGCTGTTCGGCACGGGCCTGTCGCGGGGGCTTGATCCGGCGGTGGCGGCCCGGCTGTGCGACCTGACCGGGGCGGCGAGCCGCAGCTATGCCATCGACCTGCCGAGCGGCGTGGATACGGACAGCGGCGCGCTGCTGTCGGCAGTGCCGCATTTTGGCGTCTGTATCGCGCTGGGGGCGCTCAAGCCTGCGCATCTGCTCTATCCGGCGGCGGGGCATATCGGGCGGCTCGTTTGCGCGGATATCGGCATTCCGGCGTCGGACAGGGTTCATCGGCTGATGCCGCCTCGTCTCGCCGCGCCGGGAGCGGAGGATCATAAATATACGCGCGGGCTGGTCGCTGTGGTCGGGGGCGCGATGGCCGGGGCAAGCCTGCTGGCGGCGCAGGCGGCGGCGCGATCGGGCGCGGGGATGGTGCGACGGCTGGCGGCGGATGACCTGCGCCATGGGGCCGACGCTATCGTGACGCAGGAGGCCGGGACGGCCGAGGCGCTCCGCGATGGGCTGAACGATGCGCGGCTGGCGGCGGTGCTGGCCGGGCCGGGTCTGGGGCGCGACGCTGTGGCGCGAGCGCGGCTCGATGCTGTGCTGGGCTGTGGACATCCGCTGGTGCTGGATGCGGATGCGCTGACCCTGATCGGGGTCGATCAGATACCAGACGGTGCGATCCTGACGCCGCATGAGGGCGAATTTGTGCGGCTATTTGGGAACCTGCCAGGTAGCAAGATCGACCGGGCGCGGGCGGCGGCGGAGCGCAGCGGCGCGGTGGTGATCTACAAGGGGGCGGACAGCGTGATCGCAGCACCCGACGGGCGGGTGGCGGTGGCGTCCGGCGCGTCGCACTGGCTCTCTACCGCCGGGACTGGTGATGTGCTGGCTGGGCTGGTCGCCGGACGGCTGGCGGTGACCCGCGATCCATTTCGCGCGGCGGGCGAGGCGGTGTGGCTGCATGGCGATGCTGCGCGGCGGGCGGGCGCGGCTTTTATCGCCGATGATTTGCTTGCCGCGCTGCCAGCGGCTATCGCCGCGCGATTGTGACCGACACTGACCCAGACATCATCATCCGCATCGCCGCCAGGGGCGATGGCATCACCGCCGATGGCCGCCATGCCGCGCTGACCGCGCCGGGCGACCGGCTGCTGGCCGATGGCACGACCATCGCCGGGCCGCATCGCGTCGAGCCGCCCTGCTTGCATTTCCCGACCTGTGGCGGGTGCGAATTGCAGCATGTTGACGAAGTGAGCCTGGCCGATTTCGTCACTGGGCGCGTGGTTGGCGCGCTGGCGGGGCAGGGCGTCGTGGCGCAAACGGTGCTGCCACCGCATATTTCGCCACCGATGACGCGGCGGCGGGCATCGCTGCGCGCGGCGCGGGCGGGCAAGACCATCACCATCGGCTTTGCCGAAGCGGGCAGCCATACGCTGATCGACCTTCAGATGTGCGCGGTGCTGGACCCGCGCCTGTTCGCGTTGCTGGCACCATTGCGCGGGCTGCTGCGGCTGATCCTGCCGGACAAGCGGGCGGCGCATGTGCGCATGTCGCTGATCGACCAAGGCCTCGACCTGCTGCTGGAGGGCGTGAAGGTCGAGGGGCTGGCGGCGGACGAAGGGCTGGGCGACTTTGCGCGGACGCATGGGCTGGCGCGGCTGACGATCGACGAGGGCGACGGGCCGCAGACACGCTGGGAGCCGGAGGCTGCGACGGTGACGTTCGGCGGCGTGCCGGTGGCGTTCCCGCCCTTCTCCTTCCTGCAAGCCACGCCCGATGGCGAGGCGGCGCTGGTCGCGATGGTGCGGGACGCCATGCCGAAGATCGGCGCAGTGGCCGACCTGTTTTGCGGGCTTGGCACATTTGCTTTGGCTTTGGGCGCGGCGCGGCCGGTCTATGCGGCGGAGGGTGCGCGCGACGTGGTGCTGGCGCTCAAGCTGGCGGGACAGCGGGCGCAGCGGCGGATGGTGGCGGATCATCGCGATCTGTTCCGCCGTCCGCTTACGCCGGACGAGTTGAACCGCTTTGCCGCCGTGGTGATCGATCCGCCGCGCGCCGGGGCGAGGGAACAGGTGATGCAACTGGCTGCATCGGGCGTGCCGGTGATCGCCTATGTGTCTTGCAATCCGGCGAGTTTCGCACGGGACGCTGCGCACTTGCTGGCAGGCGGATATAGGCTGGATCAGGTCCGCCCGGTCGGCCAGTTTCGCTGGTCCACCCATGTCGAGATGGTCGGGATATTCCGCCGATAAGTCATTGTCCTGTCGCGAGGGTGACGCCGCGCCGCCACGCCTTCGGCCCGCTACCTCCCCTTGTAGTGCGGAGGAATCCCATATGACCTTTCGTTTATTTCTCAACGTCATCCTGAACTTGTTTCAGGATCCATCGTGCGCCAAAAGCTGCCGCTCGTGACGAGAAATGGACCCTGAAACAAGTTCAGGGTGACGAGTTAAGGTGAGCAGGGTTCCATATGCGATAGCCCTTCTCTTCCAGGTGAGGATTTGGCAGTTAAAAACTGTCCCTCGCTGCGGGGGGATGCAGCGAGGGACAGGCACCCTCTCCAAAGGGGAGCTTGAGCCTTTTAGCCCAGCTTGATGACAGTCGCGCGACGGCGGGCGGGCGCGGGTTCGGCGTAGAGGCTGGCCATCGGCTCGTCCGCTACCTCGACCACCGTTTCCGCCGTGAAGCCGTTGAAGCCGGTGCGCATGGCGCAGCCATAGGCACCCAGCATCCCGATTTCGATATAGTCGCCGGTTGCGACATCGTCGGGCAGCATGAACGGACCGACCATATGGTCCATATCGTCGCAGGTCGGACCATAGAAGGAAAAGCCGGTCATCGCCGCGTCGCTTTCCTCGTCGCGCAGCAGCACGACGGGGAAACGCCAGCCGATATGCGCGGCGTCGAACAAGGCGCCATAGGCACCGTCGTTGATGTAGAGTTCGGTGCCGCGACGGCGCTCTACCCGGACGATGATGGAGCTATATTCGGCGGACAGCGCCCGGCCGGGTTCGCACCACAGTTCGGAAGAATAGCTGACCGGCAGGCTTTCAAAGCCACGATGGATCGCGTCGAAATAATTTTCGAGCGCGACCGGCTCCATGCCCGGATAAACCGACGGGAAGCCACCGCCGACATCGATGATGTCGACCGTGACCGCCGCATCGACGATCGCCGCGCGGACCCGTTCGATCGCGTCGCTATAGGCCTGTGGGCTCATCGCCTGGCTGCCGACATGGAAGCAGATGCCAAGGGCATCGGCGGCCTGGCGGGTGGCCATCAGCAATTCGCGGGTTTCGCCCAGTTCCGCGCCGAATTTCGACGCGAGGGACAGTTCGCTATGTTCCGACGACACGCGCAGGCGGACGCACAGTTCCAGATCGGTTGCGTCGCCTGTGGCGCGCATGATCTTTTCCAGCTCGTCGATCGTGTCGAGCGAGAAGGTGCGCACGCCATGGATGGCATAGGCTTCGGCAATGGCTTCTTCAGCCTTGACCGGATGCATGAAGCAAAGCTTCGCGTTCGGCAGAGTTTCCGCGACAAGGCGCACTTCCGCGATGGAAGCGACGTCAAAGTGCGAGATACCGCTGTCCCACAGCGTCCGAAGCAAATCGGGCGAGGGATTGGCCTTTACAGCATAGAGCGAGCGCCCCGGAAACTTCTCCACGAAGAATCGGGCAGCGCGGGCCGCAGCCTGCGGGCGAATCAGCGTTACCGGTGCTGCCGGTGTGAGGGTGGTCGCTACCCCCAGCGCGCTAGGATGCTTGTGCAATTCAAGGGACCTCCAGTGTCGTTCATGGGCATAAAAAGCTGCCTTGCGGTGGAAGTCCCATGGGGCAGCGGACGGTCGCTATATGCGTAGGGGTCCCCCCTGTAAAGCGCATGTGTAAATTTTGTTGCGCGGGGGGCCATGAAGCGTGGCTCAAGAGAGGCGGGCCTTGAAATCCTGATAGGAAAAGGTGCGAATTTCCCTGAGTTTGTCGGTGGTTGAGTCCCAGAGCCAGATGGCGGGCAGGGGAACGCCGTTGAAGGTGTTGGTCTTGACCATCGAATAATGTGCCTGATCAAGGAAGGCGATCCGCGCGCCCGGTTCCGCGCCGCCGGGGATTCGATAGTCGCCGATGATGTCGCCAGCCAGGCAGGACGGTCCGCCCAGGCGCGTTTCGGGGCCGTCGGAGGGCTCATGGAGCATGGCAGGTCGATAGGGCGCCTCGATCACGTCGGGCATATGGCAGGTGGCGCTAATGTCGGTGATGGCGACTTCCATGCCATTGTCGATGACGTCGAGGATTTCGCCGACAAGGATGCCCGCGTCGAGCGCCATCGCTTCGCCGGGTTCGAGATAGAGGGTGAGGCCGGTCTGCGCCTTGATGCCCTGGAGGAAGGCGATGAGGTCGTCGCGCTGGTAATCGGCGCGGGTGATGTGATGGCCGCCGCCGAAATTGAGCCATTTGAGGCTGGAGATGTGCGGCAGGATATGCGGCTCGACCGCGGCCCATGTGCGCTCCAGCGGGGCCAGATCCTGTTCGCACAGATTGTGGAAATGGATGCCGTCCACACCAGTCAGATGATCGGGCGTCAGCTGGCTGACCGGGAAGCCCAGGCGGCTGTGCGGCTGGGACGGATCATATTTGGCGACTTCGCCTTCGGGGTTTTGCGGGTTGATGCGCAGGCCGATGTCGAAAACATGTCCGGCAGCGCGGGCGGCGTCGATCTGCGGCCGGAAGCGGGCGATCTGGCCTGGGCTGTTGAAGATGACATGGTCGGAAATGGTCAGGATTTCGGCGAGGTCGGCGGGTTTGTAGGCGGCGCAATAGGTGGCGACTTCGCCCTGATATTCCTCGCGACCGAGGCGGGCTTCGTAGAGGCCCGACGCGCAGACGCCGTCGAGATATTCGCCCACGACGCTGCCCAGCGACCACATGGAAAAGGCCTTGAGCGCGCCCAATATCCTGATCCCCGCGCGGTCGCGGACATCGGCGAGGATGGCAAGGTTACGCCGGATCGCGGCCTCATCCACCACGAAGGCGGGGGATGGGACGCGATACAGGTCGAAATGCGCGAAGGCGGCGGGATCGCCGGCTTTGGTTTCCATGAAACATCCTCCGCCACCTCGTCACCCCAGCGAAAGCTGGGGTCTCACTTCTTTGTGGCGCAACAGAAAAGGGCGATCCCAGCGTTCGCTGGGATGACGGGGTGTCAGAACGCCAGCGGCGCGTCCAGTTCCTTTACCTGCCAGGGCAGGCCATGCTTGTTGAGCATGTCCATGAAAGGATCGGGATCGAACTGTTCGATGTTGAACACGCCTTCGCCGCGCCATGCGCCGGTCAGCATCATCGCCGCACCGATCATCGCGGGGACGCCGGTGGTGTAGCTGACCGCCTGATTGCCGGTTTCAGCGTAAGCATCCTCATGATCGCAGATGTTGAGGACATAGACGGTTTTCTGGACGCCATCCTTGGTGCCGGTGGCGATGTCGCCGATATTGGTCTTGCCCTTTGTCGTCGAACCCAGGCTCGACGGTTCGGGCAGAACGGCCTTGAGGAACTGGAGCGGGATGATCTCCTTGCCCTCATAGATGACCGGGTCGATGCGGGTCATGCCGACATTCTGGAGGACTTCCAGATGCTTGAGATAGGCGTCGCCGAACGTCATCCAGAAGCGGATGCGTTTGATTTCGGGATAGAATTTGGCGAGGCTTTCCAGCTCCTCATGATACATGAGGTACATATTCTTGGGACCAACCTGATCAAAATCGAAGCTCTGCTTGTGGCTGAGCGCCGGGCCTTCGACCCATTCCCCGCCTTCCCAGTGACGCGACGGCGCGGTCACTTCGCGGATGTTGATTTCCGGGTTGAAGTTGGTGGCGAAATGCTGGCCATGGTCGCCGCCATTGCAGTCGAGAATGTCGAGCGTGTCGATGGTGTCGAGCAGATGCTTCTTGATATAGCTGGCGAACACGCTGGTCACGCCGGGGTCGAAACCCGACCCCAGCAGCGCCATGATGCCCGCTTCCTTGAAGCGGTCCTGATAGGCCCACTGCCAGCCATATTCAAATTTGGGCGTGTCGCGCGGTTCGTAATTGGCAGTGTCGAGATAGTCGGTCCTGGTCGCCAGACAGGCGTCCATGATGTTGAGATCCTGATAGGGCAGCGCCAGATTGACGACCAGCTTGGGCTGTACCTTCTCGATCAGCGCGATGGTAGCGGCGACATCGTCGGCATCCACCTGCGCCACATCGATGGTCACGCCGGTGCGGGCCAGCACTGATTCGGCGACCTTCTCGCAACTGACGATGCGGCGGCTGGCGAGGGTGATGTGCGAGAATATATCGCTGTTCATCGCCATCTTATGCACCGCGACCGACCCGACGCCGCCCGCGCCGATGACCAGAACCTTGCTCAATCTCGTCTCCATATGCTGTGCGCGGGCGTCCCGCGAAAGCGCCCATATAGGGGCTTGGGATGACAGCGCAAAGACGCAGTGCAATTGCCTTATCTTCGCCCATGCCCTTTAGGTCATGCCTGCATCCATCAGCCCGCCTCAGGCGTATCAGCGCCGCACCCCGACACTATTTGGGATGCGGAGATAGAAGAAGGATGCCCCCCATGAAATTTTCCCCCATGACGATCGCCCTCGCCAGCATCATATTGACGGCCAGCGGCGGCGGGATCGCCCAGGCGCAGATGGCCAAGAACCCGATGGTCGGCGGCGCTGCCATGTATCCCACCAAGGATATTGTCGATAATGCCGTCAACTCCAAGGATCACACTACGCTGGTCGCTGCGGTGAAGGCCGCAGGTCTGGTCGATACGCTCAAGAGCGCCGGGCCGTTCACCGTATTCGCGCCGACCAACGCCGCCTTCGCCAAGCTGCCCGCAGGCACAGTCGATACGCTGCTGAAGCCGGAGAATAAGGCGGCGCTGACCGGTGTGCTGACCTATCATGTCGTGCCGGGCAAGATGAACGCAAAGGACATCGCCGCCAAGGCCGCGGCCAATGGCGGCAAGGCCGTGCTGACCACCGCGCAGGGCGAAACCCTGACCGTGTGGCAGAAGGGCAATGACTGGTATGTCACCGACGCGAAAGGCGGATCGGCCAAGATCACCATCGCCGACGTCAATCAGTCCAACGGCGTCATCCACGTCATCGACACGGTATTGATGCCCTGATCCCTGTCAAAATGATGTGATGGCCGACGGGCCGATGGCTGCCCCCTTGCCATCGGCCCGTTTGTTTTGCGGGTTAGAAACTCGCGCCGTCGACCTTGGTGATGGTCAGAGCGTCGATGTCGATCGACGGGACGCAACGCAGGTTGATCGCGCGCATCGGTGCCGTGGCGGATTGGCCGAGCGCAAAGGGCTCGGTTCCGCAGGTGCGGCAGAATTGATGCGTGATGGCGTGCTTGTAGAAATGATAGTCGGTCACATGGTCTGCGCCGCTGTCGATCATGAACTGGTCGGCAGGGACGAAGGTGAGGACCAGCCCCTTGGCATGGCAATGGGAACAGTTGCAGGTCATCGCTTCGGTCGGCGCGTCGGCGGCGACGGTGAAGGTGACTGCGCCGCAGTGGCAGTGTCCGGTGTAGGGCATGGGGTGGGTTCCTTCGTCGGACTAACTTCAAGGAAATAAGGAAAACAGCATTAGTTTAGCAAAATGGCTGACATCATGTCCGCCAAATGCGTCTGCGAGATATCCAGATGAAGATAGGGTATAAGCAGACCCCCAGCCAAACCGCAAAATTCCATTGGGCATCTTGGCGGATACGACAGCGTTGCTCTGGGCAATGCGCGGTTATGAGAGCCACGAGAAATACGATTGTCAACCATACTAATGCATAACATATGGTCGCGACGATTAGATCGCGCTTGCTCAACGATTTCCGGGTCATGCGGCGTTGTAGCGGAGAAAAGTAGCGCCGCAAATCTTCAATTTCTGATCCCAACATCCGTTCGCCCTGAGCCTGTCGAAGGGCCGCACTTTTCTCGCTACGTTACAAAGAAGGACGAGGCTTCGACAAGCTCAGCCCGAACGGGTGTTGGGATAGCGGGTCAGCGGACCAGTTTCTTCAATCCCTCCACAGTATCCGCCTCCGCCGCTGGTTTGTCGCGCCGGATACGGGCGATCCTTGGGAAGCGCATGGCGAGGCCCGATTTGTGCCGCTTACTGTCGTGGATGGAGTCGAACGCCACCTCCAGCACCAGCGTCTTTTCCACCTCCCGCACCGGGCCGAAGCGGGCGACCGTGTTCTGGCGGACGAAGCGGTCCAGCCATTTCAATTCCTCGTCAGTGAAGCCGCTATAGGCCTTGCCCACCGGATGCAGCTCTCCGTCCGCCGTCCAGCAGCCGAACGTATAGTCCGAATAGAAGGAGGAGCGTTTGCCGTGGCCGCGCTGGGCGTACATCATGACGCAGTCGGCGGTCAGAGGATCGCGTTTCCATTTATACCAGAGCGCCGCCTTGCGCCCGGCGACATAAGGGCTGTCGCGGCGCTTGAGCATCACGCCTTCGATCGCGGCGTCGCGGGCGCCGGCGCGGATGTCGGCGAGGGCGTCGAAATCGGCGGCGTCGATGATGGCGGACAGGTCGAAGCGGGTGGTATCGAGACTGGGCATATAGGCTTCGAGCCGGGCGCGGCGTTGCGCCCATGACAGGGCGCGTAGATCCTCCTCACCCTCTAGCAGCAGGTCGTAGAGGCGGACGAAGGCGGGATAGTCGGCCTGCATCTTCGCGCTGACCAGCTTGCGGCCGAGCCGTTGTTGCAAGGCATTGAAGGAGGCAGCCTCTCCACCCTGAAACTCGCCGCGTACCAGTAACTCGCCATCCAGCACGGCATGGCCGGTGAAGGCGGCGGCGATTTCGGGGAAGCTGGCGGAGATATCGTCGCCCGCGCGGCTGTAGAGGCGGGTGTCGCTCCCCGTGCCGACGATCTGGATGCGGATGCCGTCCCATTTCCATTCGGCGGCATAGTCCGCCAAGTCCACGCTGTCGGCTTCGAGCGGGTGGGCGAGCATGAACGGGCGGAAGAAGGGTGTTCCTGCCGGATCGGGGCGGGCGGCGCGGCCTTCGGCCCAGTCGAACAGGGCGGTGTAGGGCGGCGAGAGGGCGTGCCAGACCTGTTCCACATCATCGACGTCCAGGCCGAACGCCTGCGCGAAGCCGGTCTTGGCCAGGCGGGCGGAGATGCCGACGCGCAAGCCCCCGGTGGCGAGTTTGAGCAGGGCGAAGCGGCCTGAGGCGTCGAGATGGTCCATCATCTGCGCCAGCGCATCGGGCGCGGCGGCGCGGCTGGTGGCGTGGAGGCGATCGACCACGGTCGCGAGCGTCAGCGTGCCATCGTCCAGATCGGGCGGTTCGCCAGGCGGCGGGGGCCAGAGCAGGGCGACGGTTTCGGCAAGGTCGCCAACATAGTCGCGGCTCATTTCATAGAGAACAGGATCGACGCGGGCGCGGATCATCTCACCAATGGCGGAGGATTTGACCGCCTTTAGGTCCAGATTGCCGGTGAGCGCAGCCAGCGCCCAGCCGCGATCCGGGTCCGGCGCGGCGCGGAGATAGGCGGCGATCAGCGCGAGTTTGCCGTTGCGCGAGCGGGTATAGACGAGCGCGTCGAGGAGTTGGGAGAAGGGTCTCATCGAGAGGCACCCCGATCCGTTCGGGCTGAGCGAAGTCGAAGCCTTCTACTGAGCGGAGCGAAGGGGCTTCGACTTCGCTCAGCCATACCCTTCGACAGGCTCAGGGCGAACGGCTTATAAAAGGTGGTCACCCTTCCTCCTCCTCATCGTCCCGCCCGACCAGTGCTAGCGCCCGCGCCCTGATCTGGTGGGTCATGCACCAGTGGAGCAAAGCTTCCTCGCGCCCGTGGGTGATCCAGGTTTCGGTGGGGGCCACCTCGCGGATCGTGTCGGTCAGTTCGTCCCAGTCGGCATGGTCGGACAGGATCAACGGCAGTTCTACATTCTTCTGCCGGGCGCGCTGGCGCACGCGCATCCAGCCGGACGCCATCGCGGTGATCGGATCGGGCAGGCGGCGGCTCCAGCGGTCGTTGAGGGCGGAGGGCGGGGCGACGATGATCGCGCCGCGCATATCCTTTGCCGCGACGCCGGTGGCTGGGCGCAAATCGCCCATCTCGACACCGAGTTCGACATAAAGATTGCACATGCGTTCCATTGCGCCGTGGAGGTAGATCGGGTCGTGGTGACCGCGGCCGCGCAGTTCGCAGATGAGCCGCTGCGCCTTGCCCAGCGCATAGGCGCCGACCAGCACGGAGCGGTCAGGATTGGCGTGAAGCGCGGCGAGCAGCCGGTCGATCTCGCTGCCCGTATCAGGGTGGCGGAAAACGGGCAGGCCGAAGGTCGCTTCGGTGACGAAGATGTCGCAGGGGACCGGCTCGAACGGCAGGCAGGTGGGGTCGGCGCGGCGCTTGTAATCGCCGGTGACGACGACCCGCTCGCCCGCATGGGTCAGGACGATCTGCGCCGATCCCAGCACATGGCCGGCGGGCATATAGCGGATGGTGACGCCGCCCAGCCGGATTTCCTCGCCATAGCCGACCGGGGTGCCGGACGCGGTGCCATAGCGCAGCGCCATGATCGCCAGCGTTTCGCGCGTTGCCCAGACATGGCCATGGCCGCCGCGCGCATGATCGGCATGGCCGTGGGTGACCAGTGCGCGTTCGCGGGGGACGGACGGGTCGATCCACGCATCGGCAGGGCGGACATAAATGCCGGTGGGGTGGGGTTCGATCCAATGGGCCATATAGGTCCAGAAGATGTGAGAGCGCCGCCGGTTCCGCAAGCTGGTCCCCAACATTCTAGTCACACCGACGTAACGCTATCGTCACGGTGGCGACGCGCAGTTGCCCTATGGGCCACGCCACGACCCGATAGCGAGGAGGCTTGAACAGCATGGCGGCACCGGCCCATAAAAAGATCACGCGCGCGGTGCATCGCCACCGTCATCTGTCGAAGCAGGGGCTGCTGGAGCGGGCCTTTACCTTTGCGTTCCGGGGGCTGGTCTATGCCCAGATTTGGGAGGACCCGGCAGTGGATATGGAGGCGCTGGCGATCACGCCCGACTGCCATGTCGTGACGATCGCATCGGGGGGCTGCAATGTCCTGTCCTATCTGACCGCCGATCCGGCGAAGATCACCGCCGTGGATCTGAATACCGCGCATATCGCGCTCAACCGATTGAAGCTGATGGCGGCGCGGACATTGCCTGATCATGCGGCCTTTCACCGTTTCTTCGCGCAGGCGGACAGCCGCGAGAATGTCGCGGCCTATCGCGACGTGGTGGCCCCGCATCTGGACGAGGCGACGCGGCGTTACTGGGAAGGGCGCGACCTCATTGGGCGGCGGCGGATCGGCGGGTTCGCGCGCGGCATTTACAAGCATGGCCTGCTGGGGCGCTTCATCGGTGCGGCGCATCTGCTGGCGCGGCTGCATGGCGTCAATCCCCGGCGGATGCTGGACGCCACGACGCTGGCCGAGCAGCGGGTGATTTTCGAGGCGGAGCTGGCGCCGATTTTCGACAAGGCATTTGTGCGCTGGCTGACCAGCCAGCCCGCATCGCTCTTTGGTCTGGGCATCCCGCCCGCGCAGTTCGAGGCGCTGGCGGGCGATGATCGGATGGACGCGGTGTTGAAAGCGCGTCTCAAAAAACTGGCCTGTGATTTTGATCTCAAGGATAATTATTTCGCGGTGCAGGCGTTCGGGCGGGGCTATGCCGCCAATGACGCTGCAAGCGAGGGGCCGTTGCCGCCCTATTTGCAGGCCGCCAATCATGACGCGGTGCGGGCGCGGGCGGACCGGGTCGATGTGCGGCACGTCAATTTCACCGATTTCCTGCGCGAACAGCCCGCCGCGTCGGCGGATCGCTACATATTGCTCGATGCGCAGGACTGGATGGACGACGATCAGCTGAACGCGCTGTGGGCGCAGATCACGCGGACGGCGAAACCAGGCGCGCGGGTGCTGTTCCGCACGGCAGGGGAGCCAAGCATCCTGCCCGGACGGGTCGTGGACGCGGTGATGGACCAGTGGGCGTATCAGGCCGATGCGTCACGCGATTACACCGCGCGCGACCGGTCGGCCATTTATGGCGGCGTGCATCTCTATGTGCTGAAGGACGCGCAATGAGCGACCATGGGCGGTTGATGGACGGCACCTATCGGTGGCAGCGGCATATCTATGATATCACGCGCAAATATTATCTGCTGGGGCGGGATGGCCTGATCGCCGATCTGGCCCCGCCGTCGGGTGGCAGCGTGCTGGAAATTGGCTGCGGCACCGGGCGCAACCTGATTGCGGTGGGGAAGGTCTGGCCCCATGCGCGGCTCTATGGCGTCGATATTTCGCAGGCGATGCTGGGTACGGCGCAGATTGCTGTGGAGCGGGTGGGCATGGCCTGCCGCGTCAGGCTGGCGCGGGGCGACGCGGTGGATTTCGACCCGCAAGCGCTGCTCGGGCGGGCGACGTTCGACCGGGTGTTCATCAGCTATGCGCTGTCGATGATCCCCGACTGGGAGGCAGCGTTGCGCCAGGCCGCGCTCTGTGTCGCGCCGGGCGGGCGGCTGGAGGTCGTCGATTTCGGGCAGCAGGAGCGGCTGCCGGGGGCCTGGCGCGCGGCCCTGTTCGGCTGGCTGGCGCGTTTCCATGTAACCCCGCGCGCGGTGCTGGGCGATGCGATCGAGGCGGTTGCGCGGGACGTTGGCGGCGAGCCGAGCGTGCGGGCGCTATATCGCGGTTATGCGGTGCGGGGTGGGGTCGCGATAGGGCAGATGCCCTCATCCAACTTCGCCTAGCCTCACTCCGTTCGGCAAGGCTTCGTATCCTTCTCCCTTAAGGGAGAAGGATTTGGCGCTCACGCCGCTTTGCGTTCCGCGAGTTCCAGGTCCAGGCGCGACCAGATTTCCACCAGCGCCTTCACCAGATCGCGCATCATCGCTTCGGTGTGGGCGGGGCCGGGGGTGAAGCGGAGGCGTTCGGTGCCGCGGGGGACGGTGGGGTAATTGATCGGCTGGACATAGGCGCCATATTCGGCGAGCAAAATGTCGCTGATCCGCT
This sequence comes from Sphingobium sp. FG58, assembly GCF_057809055.1. NCBI lineage: Bacteria > Pseudomonadati > Pseudomonadota > Alphaproteobacteria > Sphingomonadales > Sphingobiaceae > Sphingobium > Sphingobium sp. FG58. The sequence goes on from NZ_JBMDJF010000010.1 coordinate 53,798, forward strand.
TGGCCTTGACCGGGTCACCCACCATCAGCGGGACGATATGGGTGACCGTATCCATGACGGGGAGGCCGGATTCGGCCATGAGTTGCTTGAGCAGGGCGGCGGACGCCTGCTGGCCCTCGCGTTCCTCGCTGGAGCCCTTTAGATGGCGCACGCTGGCCAGCACGCCCGCGACCAGCACGGGGGAGAGCGAGGTGGTGAAGATGAAGCCGGGCGCATAGCTGCGGATGACATCGACGATCATCTGGTCAGCGGCAATATAACCGCCCATGACGCCGAACGCCTTGCCCAGCGTCCCTTCGATGATGGTCAGCCGGTCCGCGACAGCATCCCGTTCCGAAATGCCGCCGCCGCGCGCGCCATACATGCCCACGGCATGGACTTCGTCGAGATAGGTAAGCGCGTTGAACTCGTCGGCCAGGTCGCAGATCGCGGCGATCGGCGCGACATCGCCGTCCATCGAATAGACGCTTTCGAACGCGATCAGCTTGGGGGCTTCGGGATCTTCGGCCTCCAGCAATTCGCGCAGATGATCGACATCATTGTGGCGGAACACGCGCTTTTCGCAGCCCGAATTGCGGATGCCCGCGATCATGCTGGCATGGTTCAGCTCGTCGGAAAAGACGATGCAGCCGGGCAGCAGCTTGGCCAGCGTGGACAGCGTCGCCTCGTTCGAGACATAGCCCGACGTGAACAGCAAAGCCGCATCCTTGCCATGCAGGTCGGCCAGTTCGCCTTCCAGATCGACATGATAATGAGTGTTGCCACCAATATTGCGGGTGCCGCCGGACCCGGCGCCGACATCGTGCAGCGCCTCTTCCATCGCCGCTACGACCTTGGGATGCTGGCCCATCGCGAGATAGTCGTTGGAACACCAGACGGTGATAGGCTTGGGGCCATTATGGCCGTGAAAGCAGCGCGCATTGGGGTAGGCACCCCGGTTGCGGAGGATGTCGATAAAAACCCGATACCGGCCTTCTTCATGGAGACGGTCGATCGCCTGCGCAAAGATATGCTTGTAGTTCACGCTCGCCCTATCCCTTGACAACCCGCATCCTTTGGTCGGCCATTTACCGGCAGATGGCGCGCTTTACCAGCGCTAACCGTTCGCAGACATAGGGAGAAATACCGATCAGTGATATTGGACCTTTTGTCCAAGAGACGGAATCAAAGCTGTTCGATCCGATTGAGGCCATAGCGGGCGAGCGCCGGGGCCAGCGCGCGGACATGATCATCGACCCGTGTGAACACGGCGATGCCCGGCGCTGGCGCGTCAGGCCAGGGCTGGCCCTGCGTCAGAAAGGCGATGCGCCGGGCGATCCCCTCGCCGCCATGGACGAAGGTCAGCGGACGGGACGCTGCGGCGGCCAGTTCCGCCTCTACCAGCGGAAAATGGGTGCAGGCCAGCGCCACGGTATCCATCCGGTCGCCGCCCGGCTGGTCGGTCAGGCCCGCCAGCGCGGCGCGGGCAATGGCGGGATCGAGCGGTTCACCACGCAGCTTGGCTTCGGCCAGTTGCACCAGCGCAGCGCAGCCATGGCGCAGCATGATGCAATCCGCGCCATGTTCCGCCGCCAGCCGATCGACATAGGGCTGACGCACCGTGGCGTCGGTCCCCAGCACACCGAACACACGGGTTCTGGACGCCAACGCGGCCGGTTTTATCGCCGGAACGGTGCCGACCACCGGAATGTCGAGCGCGGCGCGCACATGGCTGAGGGCGATGGTCGATGCGGTGTTGCAGGCGATGACGGCCAGGCGCGGGCGATATCGCTCCACCAACCGCCCCAGCAGCGCCGGCACCCGCGCGGCGATCTCCGCCTCGCTCTTGGTGCCATAGGGGAAGCCCGCGCTGTCGGCGGCATAGACGACCGGCGCAGTCGGTATTAGTGCGCGAGCGGGGGCCAGGATGGACAGCCCGCCGACGCCGGAATCGAAAAAGAGGATGGGAGCTTGTGGCGCGACCGTCATTATGGAGCGACATGTCGCGGGATCGGGCGAGGGTGTCAACGCCCGTTCGGTTCAGTCCTTCCCGTCGGGCAGGTCAGCCAGCAGCTTACGCAGCGCCGCCACACAGGCGTCATATTGGTCTTTCGAGCCAGCGGCGCGCATCAGTTCCAGGTCGCTCCGCAACTGTTCGATGCGGCTGACTGCCATGGCCAGTTTCACCCCGTCGATCTTTTCCTTCAGTTCCACGACATTTTTAAGCGAATCCGTACCCGTCCAGTCCGGTTGCCGCTGGGCCAGCGTATCGACCGCGTCGAGCAATTTGCCGATCTGCCGTCCATAGCTTTCCTGCGCGACGATCGCCTGTTCGGTCTGCGGCGCGCTCGAATTCTGCTCGTTGACGATGATATTGCCGAAGGACCAGCCGCTATTGATCGACTGCCACAGCTTCTGCGGCGCCAGCGCCATGGCCGTCCAGTTGTGGACAAAGCTGTTCAGGGGATCGAACGAGGCGCTGTCGGTCATGGCAAGTCCAGCGGGAGGGTGCGGCAAGGATGACGGCGATGCAGGCACAAATCAAGCGAAGTGGCTATGACGCTCTGCTTGCCCATTGCCCGCGCCGCCTGTCACGCTATGGTCGCCTGACCATCTTATCTGCCCTTTTATCGGCGAGACCATGACACCTCCCTGGCTGCTTCCCCTGTTCGTTCTGCTGCTTGGCTATGCGCTGGGTTCCATCCCCTTTGGCCTGCTGCTGACCCGTTTTACCGGCGCTGGCGATTTGCGGCAGATTGGCTCCGGCAATATCGGCGCGACCAATGTGTTGCGGACGGGGCGCAAGGGACTGGCGGCGGCGACGCTGTTGCTGGACCTGCTCAAGGGCGCGGCGGCGGTGCTGATCGGCGCGGCTTTGATAGATGGTGGCGGGCCGATGGCGGGAGCGGCGGCCTTTATCGGCCATTGCTATCCGGTCTGGTTGCGCTTTGCCGGGGGCAAGGGCGTGGCGACGATGATGGGCGTGGTGACGGCGCTCCATTGGCCCGCCGGGTGCATCTTTGCTGCGGTGTGGCTGGGCGCGCTGTTTGGTACCAAATGGTCGTCGGTTGGCGGGATGGCGGCGGCGGTGAGTGCGCCGGTCGCCCTTTGGTTCATGGGACGGATCGAGCTGGTCCCGGTGGCGCTGGCCATGGCGCTGATCCTGCTGTGGCGGCATCGCGCCAATATCGCGCGGCTGATGCAGGGGACTGAACCGAAGATCGGGTCCAGCAAAGAGTGAGCGAGCAGGAGCGGTTCGACCGGCTGCGGCTCATCCGATCGCCGCGGATCGGCCCGGTCAGCTACCGGCAGTTGCTGGCGCGTTTCGGCACGGCGGGCGCGGCGTTGCGCGCTATTCCCGATCTGGCGGCGCGCGGGGGTGGCACGGCTAGCGTGGCTGACGCGGGCGCAGTCGAGCGGGAGATTGCCGCGTCGCGGGCTTTGGGCGCGCGCTATTTGTTGATGGGCGACGCGGACTATCCCGCTCTGCTCGACCAGTTTGAAGGCGCGCCGCCTGCACTGATCGTGCGGGGCGACGCGGCGCTGGCGGCGGGGCAGTGCATCGCCATGGTCGGCGCGCGCAATGCGTCGGCGGCGGCGGTGCGGTTCGCGCGGACGCTGGCGCAGGATCTGGGGCAGCGGGGCGCGGTGGTCGTATCGGGGCTGGCGCGGGGGATCGATACGGCGGCGCATCAGGGATCAGTGGCCAGCGGGACGATCGGCGTCATCGCCTGCGGGCTGGACGTCGTGTTTCCGCCCGAAAATCGCGATTTGCAGGCGCAGATTGCAGAGGCGGGCCTGCTGGTAACCGAGCATCCACCCGGCGTGCAACCGCTGGCGCGCCATTTCCCCGCGCGTAACCGCATCATCGCCGGACTGGCGGTAGGCACGGTCGTGGTGGAGGCTGCGCCCAAATCGGGATCGCTCATCACCGCGCGGCTGGCTGGCGAGGCCGGGCGGGAGGTGATGGCCGTGCCGGGATCGCCGCTCGACCCACGCGCGCAGGGCTGCAACCAGCTGATCCGCGAAGGCGCGACGCTGATCCAGAATGCCGACGATGTGCTGGAGGCGGTGGGCAGCATCGACATCCGCATGGTGCGGCAGGGCAGTTTCGACTTTGCAGGCGAACCGGTGTCCAGCGACGTTGCGGCGAGTGAGCGTAGCGCGGTCATCGCGCTGCTGGGCCATGCGCCGGTGCCAGTGGATGAACTGATCCGACTGAGCGGGTTTAGTCCGGCGGTGGTGCAGACAGTGCTGCTGGAACTGGAACTGGCCGAGCGGCTGGACCGGCTGGCGGGTGGAAGGGTGAGTTTGCGGTGATCATCAATCCCGTCGTGCCAGCGAAGGCTGCAATGACGGGATAGAGGCTGGCATGACGGCAGAGCCAAGGGGCTGGCGCTTGTTTCACATCTCCCCTAATCACACGCACCGCTTGACGCCCGCCGTCATCGCCTTCCAGACTCGCGCGTACGTGTGAGGCATCAAAGTTCGGGGCCGTAAATGCAGCTTGTCATCGTCGAATCGCCTGCCAAGGCCAAGACCATCGAGAAATATCTGGGCGGGGATTTTCATGTTCTGGCCAGTTACGGCCATATCCGCGATCTGCCCGCCAAGGACGGGTCGGTGGACCCGAATGACGGCTTTGCGATGCAGTGGGAAAATTATGGCGACAAGGGCAAGCAGCTCAAAGCCATCAGCGACGCGGCCAAGCAGGCCACACGCCTGATCCTCGCGACTGACCCTGATCGCGAAGGGGAAGCGATCAGCTGGCATGTGCAAGAGGTGCTGCGCGCCAAGAAGGCGCTGCCTGCGGTGGTGGACCGGGTGACGTTCAACGCGATCACCAAGGCCGCCGTGCTGGACGCAATGGCCAAGCCGCGCGCGCTGGACGAGGATCTGATCGACGCCTATCGCGCGCGCCGGGCGCTCGACTATCTGGTGGGCTTTACCCTGTCGCCGGTGCTGTGGCGCAAGCTGCCCGGCGCCAAGTCGGCGGGCCGGGTGCAGTCGGTCGCGCTGCGGCTGGTGGTGGAGCGGGAGCGGGAGATTGAGAGCTTCACCCCCCAGGAATATTGGTCGGTCGCGGCCGATATGGAGCAGGACGGCACTGCCTTTACCGCGCGGCTCGTCCGCTGGAAGGGCGAGAAGATCGAGCGGCTGACGATCGGTCGCGAGGGCGACGCGATGGCGGCCAAGGCCGATGTCGAGGCCGGGCGCTTTACGGTCGAGAAGGTCGAGACCAAGCCGCTCACCCGCAACCCGCCGCCGCCCTTTACGACATCGACCATCCAGCAGGAAGCCGCGCGCAAGCTTGGCTTTTCCGCCAGCCATACGATGCGGATCGCGCAGCAACTCTATGAGGATGGCGCGATCACCTATATGCGGACTGACGGCGTGCAGATGGACAGCAGCGCCATTTCCGCCGCCCGCGCCGCGATCGCGCAGCGCTATGATGGCGGCTATGTGCCGGACAAGCCGCGCATCTACCAGACCAAGGCGAAGAATGCGCAGGAAGCGCATGAGGCCATCCGTCCGACCGATTTTTCGCGCGACAAGGTGGGCAGCGGCGATCATGCGCGGCTCTATGATCTGGTGTTCAAACGGGCGCTGGCCAGCCAGATGGCGTCGGCGCGGCTGGAACGCACGACCATCGACATGAACGACGCCACCGGCACGCATACGCTGCGCGCAACGGGGCAGGTGGTGATCTTCCCCGGCTTCCTGGCGCTATATGAGGAAGGTCGCGACGATAGCGATGACGAGGACGGCAAGCTGTTGCCGCGCATGAGCGAGGGCGATGCGCCCGCCAAGAAGAAGGTGAGCGCCGAGCAGCATTTCACCCAGCCGCCGCCGCGCTATTCCGAAGCCAGCCTCGTCAAGCGGCTGGAGGAATTGGGGATCGGGCGTCCGTCCACCTATGCCTCGACGTTGCAGGTGCTGAAAGACCGCGACTATGTGCGGATCGAAAAGAACCGCTTTTTCGCCGAGGAAAGCGGGCGGCTGGTGACGGCTTTCCTGGAGCGCTTCTTCGAGCGCTATGTCTCCTATGACTTCACGGCGGGGCTTGAGGACGAGCTGGACGATATTTCCGGTGGTCGCGCCCAGTGGCAGGCGGTGCTGGAAGCCTTCTGGAAGGATTTTAAGCCCAAGACTGCCGAGGTTATGGAGCAGAAGCCGAGCGACATTACCGCTGCGCTCGACAAGTTTCTGGAGCCGATGCTGTTTCCGCCCAAGGCCGACGGCAGCAATCCGCGCGCCTGCCCGCTCTGCGCGGAGGGGCAATTGTCGCTGCGGGGCGGACGGTTCGGGGCGTTCATCGCCTGCTCCAATTATCCCGAATGCAAATATACCCGCAAGTTCGGCCAGCCGGGTGGCAAGGATGGCGAGGATACGGGGCCGGAGGTGCTGGGCAAGCATCCCGAAACCGGGCAGGATATCGTCAAGAAGTCTGGCCGCTTTGGTCCCTATATTGAAATGGGCGAGGGCAAGGAGGCCAAGCGCGGGTCTATCCCCAAGGATCTGCCCGATGGCGAGTTGACGCTCGACTGGGGCGTCAAGCTGCTCAGCCTGCCGCGCGAAATTGGCCTGCACCCCGAAACGGGCAAGCCGATCGTGGCGAATATCGGGCGGTTCGGACCCTATCTGCTGCATGACGGCAAATATGGGCGGCTGTCATCCACCTCGGAGATTTTCGAGGTCGGGATGAACAGCGCGGTGGTGAAGCTCGCCGAGGCCGCCAACCGTGGGCCGCGCAGCGCCGGGCGGGAGCCGCTCAAGGTGCTGGGCGCGCATCCGCGCACGGAGCTGGAGATCAAGCTGATGGAGGGCCGCTATGGCGCTTACGTCACCGACGGCACGACCAATGCGACCCTGCCCAAGACGGTGGACAAGGATCAGCTGACGCTGGAGGAAGCCGCGCAACTGATCGACGCGCGCGCGGCGGCGGCGCCGGCCAAGAAGGGCGCGAAGAAGAAAGCCGCGCCCAAGAAGGCGGCGGCGAAGAAGGCCACATCCAAGGCCGATAGCGCAGCGAAAAAGCCTGCTGCGAAGAAGGCGCCTGCGAAGAAGAAGGTGGCGGCGGCGGAGTAGATTCCTCCGCAATCGTCATCCTGACGAACGTCAGGATCCAGGGCGGCACGCACTGCGCGAGCCACCCTGGATCCCGGATCAAGTGCGGGATGACGGCGGTGGTGGGCGGAGCGAAGCTTGCCAGCGCGCACTCCGTCATCCCGCATTTGGTGCGGGATCCATTCGGGGCAGCGCTACGAGAATAAGCAGCGTAGCGCCGAATGGATCCTGACTTTCGTCAGGATGACGGTGGTGGGGAACTCTTACTCCACCCAGTCCAGCCCAATATCGCGGTAGATGCCGCGGTCATTTTCCCAATCTTCCTTAACCTTTACGTGCAGGTAGAGGTGGACCTTCACCCCCAGCAGGTTCGCCAGCTCCTCGCGCGCTTTTGAGCCTATTTCCTTCAATCGCTGCCCGCCCTTGCCCAGCACGATGGCGCGCTGGGTCGGGCGGCCGACCAGGATTTGCTGGTGGATTTCGACCGATCCGTCCTGCCGTTCCTTATATTGTTCGGTATCGACAGCGGCGGCATAGGGCAGTTCCGCATGGAGTTGATGATACAGCTGCTCGCGGGTGATTTCCGCCGCCAGCATCCGGTCTGTCGCGTCCGAAACCTGATCTTCGGGAAAATGCCATGGTCCCTGCGGCATGGCGGCGGCGAAGGCTGCTTTCAGTTCAGGCAGGCCATCGCCGGTCGCGGCGGATACGAAGAAGATTTCGTCAAAACCCAGCGTGTCGTTCAGCACCTGGGTATGGGTCAGCAGCTTTTCCTTGATGGCGATATCCACCTTGTTGAGGATCAGCCATTTGCGTTCGGTGCGATGCTTGAGCGCTTCGATGATCGGTTCCAGCTTGGGGCCACGGCCCGCCTTGCCATCCACCACCATCGCAATCAGGTCCGCGCCCTGCGCGCCGCCCCAGGCCGCTTGCACCATGGCGCGGTCCAGCCGCCGCTTGGGCGCAAAAATGCCGGGCGTGTCCACCAGCACCAGTTGCGCGTCGCCCTCTATCGCGACGCCCATCACGCGGGTGCGCGTGGTCTGCGCCTTGGCACTGGTGATCGCCACCTTCTGTCCCACCAGCGCGTTGACCAGCGTGGACTTGCCCGCATTGGGCGCGCCGACAACGGCAATGACGCCGCAGCGCTGATTGGTTTCTGAAACTTCCAACAAATATACTCCGTTTGCCTACGGCAATTTCGTCATCCCGGCGAAAGCCGGGATCCCGCTTCTTCGGTCCGGCGTGGAAGAAGAAAAGCGGGATCCCGGCTTTCGCCGGGATGACGATGATGTGTAGGCCTATTATGCCTTAAGCGAAAGCTGGCACTACCCCGTCAGCTTCTCCAGCAACGCCGCCGCTGCCGCTGTCTCGGCTTCCTGTTTCGATCCGCCGCTCGCGCTGGCTTCGCCCGCGCCCTTTATCGTCACCGATACGACGAAGCGCAGCGCATGGTGGGGGCCGGAGCGGTCCTTGACTTCATATTCGGGGGGCTTGCGCTTGTTGGCGGCGGCCCATTCCTGCAAAGCGGATTTGGGATGGCGGGGGGCGGCGGTCTGGGTGTCCACCCGGTCGGCCCAGAGGCGGCGCACCAACGTGCGCGCTTCCTCCAGCCCCGCCTCCAGATAGAGCGCGCCGATCAGCGCCTCCATGACGTCGCCCAGCACATTGTCGCTATTGGCCGCGCCATCGTCGCGCGCCTGCTTGCCCAGCACCAGATGGGTGGGGACGCCCGCGGCCCGCGCCACCTCTGCGCAGGTTTCGCCTGATACCAGCGCATTGAAGCGGCGCGACAATTTACCTTCGGGTTCGCCAGAAAAGCGCTCGAACACCCATTCGGATACCAGCAGCCCCAGCACCCGGTCGCCCAGAAATTCCAGCCGCTCATAATTCAACGGATTGGCGCTGCCATGGGTGAGCGCCTGCTGGAACGGCGCAGGATCGCGTGGTGGACGCCCGATCAGCGCCGCCAGCCAGCCCGCCGTGTCGGGTTTAGTCAAAAGCCTTCCCCGATCCGGTTCCAGCGCGCAGCCGAGAACCAGGTCCAGGGCAGCAGCCAGTTGGCGCTGCCATCGGTCGAAAATACCGAGATCATCGCCTTACCCACCAGATTTTCTTCGGGAACGAGGCCAATACCACCGCCATCGACCGCCGGGAAGCGGCTGTCGGCGCTGCGATCGCGATTGTCGCCCATCATGAACAAATGGCCCTGCGGCACCAGCACCGTGTCGCGATCATCCGCCGCGCCGTCCGGCACGAGGTCGAGGACATTATAGCTTTTCGCGGGCGCATCCTTGGTCGCTGGCAGGGTTTCGCGATATTGCGGATAGCGGCACTGCTTGCCACCGCCGGGTGCGGCTTCCTCGAAATCGGGGCGATAGCAGGGGGATTCCGCGCCTTCCTTGGCCGCCGCATCGGTCATGTTCCGCGTCACCGGAATGACGAGGTCGGCTACCTTCTGCTTGGGGATGGCCGCGCCGTTGAGGTAAACGGTGCCGCCGCGCACGGCGATCATGTCACCGGGCAGGCCGATCACCCGCTTGATATAGTCGTTCCTCTGGCTCGGCGGTGCCTTAAACACCACAACATCGCCCCGGTTGGGGGTGGACGCGAAAATGCGGCCGGGGATCAGCGGGATACTGAAGGGCAGCGAATAGCGCGAATAGCCATAGGGCCATTTGGCGACCAGCAGATAATCGCCGATCAACAGGCGCGGCTGCATCGATTCCGACGGGATATTGAACGGCGAAATGATGAAACTGCGCAGCACAAAGACGAACAGGCCCAGCCTGGCGAGGAACCAGATAAAGTCCCGCGTTTCCGATTTTGCAGTCATGGGTGGTCGTTCTATCCCTGTGAAATCGCCGATAAGGCGGCCGTCGCGGCTTTTGAGGCTTGCGCCCTGACACGTCAAGCGCGTCCTGACCGATGCAATTGGTCGAAACATTGGCTAAAGAGGCCAAGAATCGGCAGGTGCAGCGCCGGTTTCGATTTCATCGAAGAGGATATTCCATGCCGAGTCCTGCACTGGCGGCCATCGCCGCCCTGCCGCAAGCCGACCTCAAGTCGATTTTCACGACCGATCCCGATCGCCTGTCCAAGCTGGTGCTGACCCAGGGACCGATCCGGTTCGACTGGTCCAAGACCCATTTGACCGATGATCTGATGACCGGATTTCTGGCGCTGGCGGACGAGCAGGGCTTTGCCCGGCGGCGCGACGCGCTGTTTGCGGGCGAGGCGGTGAACAACACCGAAGGCCGCGCCGCCGAACATCCCGCCGAGCGCGGAGAGGGGAACCCCGACAGCGTTGCCCATGCCAAGATGCTGCATAACCGGATGCGCGGCCTGATCGACGCGATCGAAGCCGGGGCGCTGGGCGAGATTCGCCATATATTGCATATCGGCATTGGCGGGTCGGCGCTTGGCCCCGACCTGATCGTCGATGCGCTGGACGGCGACGGGGTGCGTTATGACGTGGCGATCGTGTCCAATGTCGATGGCACCGCGCTGGAGCGGGCGATCGAGGGGTTCGATCCCCATGCGACGCTGATCGCGATCGCCTCCAAGACCTTCACCACCAGCGAAACCATGTTGAACGCGGCGAGCGCGATCAACTGGATGGTCGAGGGCGGGGTGGATGATCCCTATGGCCGCGTCGTCGCGCTGACTGCCGCGCCTGACCGGGCGATGGAATGGGGCGTCGATGAAACCCGCATCCTGCCCTTTGCCGAGTCCGTGGGCGGGCGTTATTCGCTCTGGTCCTCGATCGGCTTTCCCGCCGCGCTGGCGCTGGGCTGGGATGCGTTTGAAAGCCTGCTGGAGGGCGCGGCAGAGATGGACCGTCATTTCCGCCTGACCGATCCAGCCCAGAATATCCCGCTGATCGCGGCCTTTGCCGACCAATATTATGCGCGTGTGCTGGGCTGCCAGACCCGCGCCGTATTCGCCTATGACGAGCGGCTGGCGCTGCTGCCATCCTATCTCCAGCAGCTTGAGATGGAGAGCAATGGCAAGGCGGTGAAGCTGGACGGATCGCCGGTCGATGGCCCGACCGCGCCGATCACCTGGGGCGGGGTAGGGACGGACGCGCAACATGCCGTGTTCCAGCTGCTGCATCAGGGGACGATCATCACGCCGGTCGAGTTTATCGCGTCGATCGAGCCGGGCCATGCGCTGGACCCGGCGCATCACCGCGCCCTGCTGGTCAACTGCTTCGCGCAGGGGGCGGCGCTGATGCGCGGCAAGGATAATGCTGCCGATCCCGCGCGCGCCTATCCCGGCAATCGTCCGTCCACCACCATCCTGATGGGTGATGTGACCCCGCACGCGCTGGGCGCGCTGATCGCCTTTTACGAGCATCGCACCTTTGCCAATGCGGTGCTGATGGGGATCAACCCGTTCGACCAGTTCGGCGTGGAGCTAGGCAAGGAGATTGCCAAGTCGATCGAGACCGACGGGGCGGTAGGCTTTGATCCATCGACCATGGCGCTGATCGAGATTGCGCTGGGGGCGGAATAAATCATTACAGCCGTTCGTTTCGAGCGCAGTCGAGAAACACTGAAGCGGCGCTGCACGCTTCTCGACACGCTCGAAGCGAACGGAGGTGGTTTGGCTACCAGCAGCAAGATTCCCGTTTGTAACTCCCGCGCCCAACCGCCATATCCCCCGCACCCAATCGGAGGCCAGGCATGAGCGAGTTTGATTTCGACCTTTTCGTCATCGGTGCAGGATCGGGCGGCGTGCGTGCGTCGCGCGTGGCGGCGGCGCATGGGGCGAAGGTTGCGGTGGCCGAGGAATTTCGCGTCGGCGGCACCTGCGTCATTCGCGGCTGCGTGCCAAAAAAGCTGCTCATCTACGGCGCGCATTTCGCCGAGGATCTGAAGGATGCGCGCCGCTTTGGCTGGAATGTCCCCGACTGCGGCTTTGAATGGACCACGCTGCGCGACAATGTGCTGGGCGAGGTCGATCGGCTGGAGGGTCTCTACAAGAATACGCTCAATAGCCATAAGGTCGAGATGATCCCCGAACGCGCGGTCGTGACCGGACCGCACAGCGTGAAGCTGGCGAGCGGGCGGGAAGTCACCGCCAAATATATCCTCGTCGCGACCGGCGCCTGGCCGATCATGCCGGAGATTGAAGGCGCGGAACATGGCATCACCTCCAACGAGGTGTTTCATCTGGACGAATGTCCCAAGCGCATCGTCATCGTCGGCGGCGGCTATATCGCCAATGAATTTGCCGGTATCTTCCACCAGTTCGGCAGCCATGTGACGATCGTCAACCGGTCCGGCACTTTGCTGCGCGGCTATGACGAACAGATACGCGACCGGCTGCTCCAGATTTCGATGAGCAAGGGCATCAATTTCCGCTTCAATGCGCAGATGGAGCGGATCGAAAAGACCGAGGATGGCACGCTGTGCGTCCACTTCCAGTCGGGTGATCCGGTGGCCGCCGATGTCATCCTGTTCGCGACCGGGCGCAAGCCCAATGTCGACGGGCTGGGGCTGGACAGCGCAGGCGTCGATCTGGACGACAAGGGCGCGATCAAGGTCGATGACTATAACAAGACCAGTTGCGAAAGCATCTATGCCGTGGGCGACGTCACCGACCGGCTGCAACTGACCCCGGTGGCGATCCGTGAGGGCCATGCCTTTGCCGACACGGTGTTTGGGGGGAACCCGCGCACGGTCGATTATGACTGCGTGCCGTCCGCCGTGTTCAGCCACCCGCCTCTCGCCGGTGTCGGCATGACCGAGGCTCAGGCGAAGAACAAGCTGGGGACGGTGAAAGTCTATACGTCCGACTTCCGCCCGATGAAATATGTGCTGGCGGGGCGCGAGGAGCGGGCGCTTTACAAGATGATCGTGGATGCGACGACCGACCGGGTGGTGGGCCTGCACATGATCGGTCCCGACGCGCCGGAGATATTGCAGGCCGCCGCCATCGCGGTGAAGGCGGGACTGACCAAGCAGGATTTCGATGACACGGTGGCGCTGCATCCGAGCATGGCGGAAGAGCTGGTGCTGCTCAAATAGGCGTTATTGTGGCGTGGTGGATTCGGTCGTCGCGGTCACGCGCGGTGGCAGCGTGACCGCGTCGCCCTTGTGACTGTTGCGACGAAAACGCTCCCTGGCGACTTCTTCGATCAGGGCGGTGAGTTCCGAACTTGCCTGGACGATCCGCGCCTTGTTGAAGCAGGCTTCCGCGCCATGGTCGAACGCTTCCTGACACTGGGTCGAATTTTTCACGGCGGACGACGACACCACGATCACATGCATTTTGTGCCAATGGTCATGGATCGCATCGAGAAATTCGATGCCATTTATCCCCGGAAGGCCCAGATCCAGGAGGATGACATCGGGCAGGGTACGATTGGCCATGGCCAGCGCTTCGTCGCCGCTGGACGCCATGCCGCAAATCTCGAAATGCACATCACGCGCCAGTATTTCCTCCAGCATCGCCCGGATGGTGAGGGAATCATCGACGATCAGTATCTTGAGCGTTTCCATATCTCGCCATCGCAGGTCGGACTCAATCAGCCGTTTCCAAACATGGTTAATCCCGGCTATCCGACAGCCGCAAAGGTCACCACCAGCGCATCGCGCCAGGCCGGTTGTGCGACATCCACCGCGTGGATTTCCGTAACCCCATGCAATATCCGCCGATCGTCGATCAGCATCGCGTCACCCGCCTGCGCCAGCATGAATTCACCCTGGGCCGTGCCGTCGGGCGCGCCGATGCGGGTCACGCCTTCGCGCACATTGCGCCGCTCGATCAGCATCACGAACACATGATCCACCCCGTCGCGGTGCAGGCCTTCGGGTGTCGGGCGACCGACTTCGCCGGGCTTTGCCTCGATACGGAATTGATGCATTTCGACATGAGCGGGGCCGCTCATCGGGAAATGGGCGGCGCAAAAGGCGAAGATCGCTTGGCAGACCGGATTGTCGACCGTGGCCTGCTCGACCGGATCGAACCAGCGCTGCACATCGCCATTCAGCGCATTATAGTCGCGGCTCTGATAATGGGGCTGGTGCGGCTGGCGCGTGAAGGCACCATCCTCACAGCGAAAGGTCGCATGGCGGCGGCGGCGATAGCGTCCGCCATCGGCCATATAGAGGTCCGGCCCCAGATCGTTCCAGCTGTCGGCGAAAGCGCGCCAGTCCGCCGCATCGATGCCCAGTTGCGCGAAACTTTCTTCGCCCGACAGGCGTGCATAGCCAGTCGTCGCGAGGGCGTCAGTTACCGGGTCGATCAGCGCGCTATCGGTCATCGTGCCTCCCTAATGCCCATCCGAAACGAGCGACAGGGCCGCTTTCCGCAGGCTGGCTTCACCCGATCCAGTAGGGGACGATCTGACGATTGTCCGGGTCGACATGGATCGGCCGGTCGGCGGGCGGGAAGGCGCGCTGGTCACAGCTTTGGCGCGAACAGAGGCGGCAGGTGATGCCGATCGGTGTCGCCGCACCCTCATCCTCCAGCCGCAGCCCGTCGGCATAGACGAAGTTGGCGGCATGGGCGGTCTCGCACCCCAGCACCACGGCAAAGCGGCGCGGGGTGCGGCTGTAGCTGCCCGATGGTTTCACCAGCCCCTTAGCCATCGACACATAGCGCACGCCATCGGGCGTTTCGCCCAGTTGCACGTTGATCCGGTCGGGGATGGCGACGGCTTCATGAACATTCCACAGCGGGCAGGCTCCGCCGAAGCGGGCGAATTGCAGCCGGGTGGCGCTGTGGCGCTTGGTGATGTTACCCGCCATATCGACGCGGCAGAAGAAGAAGGGAATGCCGCGCAAGCCGGGCCGTTGCAGGGTGGAGAGGCGATGGCAGGCCTGCTCGAAACTTACGCCGAACGTGCGCGCGAGCCGGTCGATATCGTGACGCATCACTCGCGCTGCTTCCCGAAACGGCGCATAGGGCATCAGCAGCGCGCCGGCCGCATAATTGCCAAGGCCGATCGCCAGAAGCCGGTCCGCGCCGGGAACGGGCAGGGCGGCCTTGGTCACGACATCGGCGATCACCGCCTGTCCCTCCAGCATCATCAACTGGTGGGCGAGCATGAATTTGCGACTTTCGGTCGGCAGCGCCGCGTTGACGAACAGCTTGCGCGTGACGCTGCTATAGGATCGCAGCGCGCTATCGGGCGTGTCGGCGATCAGCGTTTCGATGCCGTGTCGCCGCGCCAGCGCCTCGACCAGCATCCCTTCGTCCAGCGCCTGACCGGCGGTGAAGCTGGCGGCCATATCCTCGGCCAGGCAGTCGATGATATGGACATAATTGCCCGCCTCATGAAACCAGTCGCGCGCAGCCTCCCACGGCAGCCGCGCCTGCACCGTGCTGTCATTGGCGATCGCTTCCTCGATCATGTTGATGCGTTCATTGGCGCGGATATGGGCGTTGTAGAGGTCGAGATAGCGGGCCGCGAATTCGGGGAATTGCAGGTGCAATTTCTCGATCCGCTCCGGCTCCAGCGCGACGCCGGGCAGTTCGGGATGGCTGAGCGCGAAGGTGAAGGCGCCGAGCATCTGCTCATCCTCCCGCGCGTCGAAACTCGCCCAGTCGGTCGGAAAGGCATTGGCGAGCGCGGCCTTGACCTTGGCGGTCAGGGGGCGATCGTCATTTTCCATCTGGGACAGGTAGGACACGGATATGCCCAGCGCCTGCGCCATCGTCGCCTGGTCCATGCGATGGTCCAGCCGCAACTGGCGCAGCCTTGGTCCTGCAAAGATACGATTGCCGCGTGCCATGGTGGTTGCCTGTCTTTTGTCTAACCCAACCGCCGTTCGTTTCGAGCGAAGTCGAGAAACCGGTGTGGCACGTTTCTCGACTTCGCTCGAAACGAACGGATCAAGCTGACATGATCACGCTTAACTTCGCATATTTCCCGGTAAATCGGATATAATCTTGCGCTAGCCTGATCCTATCGGAAAGTCCTTGGCGCTGGACCAGGACGGTAAAAGGCCCGCTGCGCAAGGGTTACGCGGCGGGCCTTTTCAGTGCGTGAAGCGAGAGGCGGACGAGCCGCGTCAGAGGCTGTTCCGGCTGATCCGGCCGGACAGGCGTCTGCGCTTATTCGTCATCATCCTCCGCTTCGGGTCCGGCCATCAACGCTTCGGCGACCACATCGGTCTTGCCCCGGATCGCCTTTTCGAGACGGTCCGCCATTTCAGGATGCGTTTTCAGAAATGTCTTGGCGTTTTCACGACCCTGGCCGATGCGGACCGAGTCGTAGGAGAACCAGGCGCCCGACTTCTCGACGATCCCGGCCTTGACGCCCAGGTCGAGAATCTCGCCGATCTTGGAGATACCCTCACCATACATGATGTCGAATTCGACCTGCTTGAACGGCGGGGCGACCTTGTTCTTGACCACCTTCACGCGGGTCGCGTTGCCGACAATATCCTCGCGATCCTTGATCTGACCGGTGCGGCGAATGTCGAGGCGAACCGAAGCATAGAATTTGAGCGCGTTGCCGCCGGTCGTGGTTTCCGGGTTACCGTACATCACGCCGATCTTCATGCGCACCTGGTTGATGAAGATCACCATGCATTTGGAGCGCGAGATCGAGCCGGTCAGCTTGCGCAGCGCCTGGCTCATGAGGCGCGCCTGAAGGCCGACATGGCTGTCGCCCATCTCGCCTTCAATTTCCGCGCGCGGCACCAGCGCGGCGACCGAGTCGATCACCAGCACGTCGATGGCGTTGGAGCGCACCAGCGTATCGACGATTTCCAGCGCCTGTTCGCCCGTGTCGGGCTGCGACACGATCAGTTCGTCAATGTCGACGCCCAATTTCTTGGCATAGCCCGGATCGAGCGCATGTTCGGCGTCCACGAAGGCCGCGGTGCCGCCGCCCTTCTGCGCTTCGGCGATGACATGGAGCGCCAGCGTCGTCTTGCCTGAGCTTTCCGGGCCGTAAATCTCGATGATCCGCCCCTTGGGCAGGCCGCCAATGCCCAGCGCAATGTCGAGGCCCAGCGATCCGCTGGAGATGGCTTCAATCTCCAGCTTCTCCCGGCTGCCCAGCTTCATCGCAGAGCCTTTGCCAAATGCCCGGTCGATCTGGGCGAGCGCGGCGTCCAATGCTTTTTGTCTGTCCATAGTCCCGTTCTTCTTGGAATCGATGAGTGTGAGCATAGCGGACATCGGCCTATTCCCTGTCAAGCGGACTGCGCCGATTCTCTCGACGCCTGGCGATGATGTATCCTGTTTGTTCTAGTAGAACAAGGGGGGAACGGAAATTTCCTATTCGCCCAATATTTTTCCCAAGGCCCGCTCGACCGCGCCGATCGTGAAGGGCTTGGCCAGCGTCGGCCGATCGGCATGATGGGATGGCAGATCGTCGGCCATGCCGCCGGTCGCAAAGACGAAAGGCACGCCCTTCTGCACCAATATGTCGGCGACGGGCCAGCTTTTCTCGCCCTGCAAATTGCAGTCGAGCAGGGCCGCGTCAAAGCCACCGTCGCGGGCATGGGCGCAGGCTTCGTCGACCGAGGCGGCGACCGCGTGCAAGCGGTAACCCAGCGCGTCGAGATAATCCTCCAGCATCATGCCGATCATCGCTTCATCTTCGACGATCAAAATGCTCTTGCCACCCGACATGCCCTGGCGATCCCCTGTTGATACGCGCCTGCGCTAACCCATCGTTACGGGAATGGACAGGATAATCACCTTGATCGAGCGCAAGTTATTGGGGGGTCATTCCGCCACGGGCCGCATAGCCAGCGCGTCGCGCGCCGCTTCGGCCAGCTGGTTGACCGAGAAAGGCTTGGGCAGGAAGGCGACGTTGGCGATGTCGATCGACTTGCGCAGCTGCTCCTCGGCATAGCCGGACATGAACAGGACCGGCAGGTCGGGGAAAGCGCGACGCGCTTGCGCCACCATGGCGGGACCGTCCATATTGGGCATCACCACGTCAGAGATCAGCAGGTCGATCGCGACGTTCCCGGCCAGCACCTCCAGCCCCTGTTCGCCGTCGCTGGCGGTCAGCACGGTGTAGCCCTGCCGCACCAGCGCCCGTTCGGCGACGGCGCGGACCATATCCTCATCCTCCACCAGCAGCACCGTGCCGGTCCCCCATGTCTCGCTGCGCTTGACCGGCGGCTTGACCGGGGCGACATCCTTCGCATCGGACCCGGCATAGACCGGCAGGTAGATGACGAAGCTGGCCCCGCGCCCCGTTTCGGATTCGGCGAAGATATAGCCGCCCGATTGCTTGACGATGCCATAGACGGTGGAAAGGCCAAGGCCCGTCCCCTTGCCCAGTTCCTTGGTCGTGAAGAAGGGCTCGAAAATCTTGGCCAATATGTCGGGCGGGATGCCAAGCCCGGTGTCTGACACGCGCAGTGCGGTATAGTCGCCCACGGGCAATATCTGCTGGCGCATTTCGCGCACCTTGATCGCGGGGACGCCATAGGTCTGGATATTGAGCGTGCCGCCTTCGGGCATGGCGTCGCGGGCATTGACCGCCAGATTGACGATCACCTGCTCCAGCTGGCCGGGATCCGCGCGCACCGCGCCCAGATTGCGGCCATGGCTGACGTCCAGCTTCACATTTTCGCCGAGCAGGCGCTTCAAAAGATTGGAGACGTCCGCGACAATGTCCGGCAGCTGCAATATCTGCGGCCGCAATGTCTGCTGGCGCGAGAAGGCGAGCAATTGCCGGGTCAGCCCCGCGGCGCGATTGCTGTTCGACTTGATCTGCTGGATGTCGTCATAATCGCTGTCGCCCGGCGTATGGCGCATCAGCATCAGGTCGCAATGGCCGATGATCGCGGTCAGGATATTGTTGAAATCATGCGCGACGCCGCCGGCCAGCTGGCCGATCGCCTGCATCTTGGTCGCCTGCGCCACCTGCCGCTTGAGCTTGGATTCCTCGCTATTATCCTTGAGGGAGAGCAGCACCGCCGCCTCGCCAAGGCCGCGCACGCCCGCCAGGCTCAGCGCGATCGGTTCGTCGGGCTGGTCGCGCATCCTGACTGCAATGTCGCCCGACATTTGCGGGCCGACGGCAAAGCGCCGCACCGCGTCGGCGACCGCCGCCTGATCCTCCCGCACGACCAGATCGCCGGGATAGCTGGGCTTGTCGCCGGGTTTCAGGCCCGCCACCCGCGCAAAGGCATTGTTGACGAACAGCACCCGCCCGTCGCGGTCGGCCATGGCGAGGCCAAAGGGCAGCAGCGAGAGCAGCGTTTCGATATAGGAGAGCGCCGACGTGCCGCCGCCGCCCGCCGGTTCGTCGATCAGCAGCAGCAGCATCGGGCCGTCCTGCGCGCTGGCCTGCGCCGATACGCCATTGCCCTGGCTCGCGCGCTTCAACGGCACCTGCAACAGACGCAGCGGCAGGCCGCCCTGCTCCTCGCGCGCCAGGAACAGCCGCCCCTTGTCATCCACCCGCATATGGCTGGCGAAATCCCGGCCGGTAATGTTGGCGTCGATCCGCCCGGCGGCGCGCAGCAGGAAGGCGCCATTGGCGGCGCGGATGCGGCCCTCGCCCCCGATCATCACCGCCATCACGCCCGCCTCGCCCATCTGGCGACCTGCTTCGCCGGTCAGGAAGCGGTTGACGTCGTCCAGCGCGCTGGGCTGGCGCACCGGGGTGAAGCGCCAGAGCAGATAATCCTCCGCCCGGCCGGTGCGCACCACTTCGACGTCCAGTCGGAGCGCGCCCTGTACGAGCCCGCCCACCTTCGCCTCCCCATCGCGCCAGGCGGCACGGGCGGCGACGGACAGGCTTTCGGTCAGCGCTGCGTCGCCAGTGATGCCGGGGGGCGTGGGATAGCCGGGGAACCATTCGCCAAACAGATCGCTGGCGCAGACCAGCCGCCCGGCGCGATCGGTCACCGCAATCGCCATGCTGGAGGCGTCGGCGGCGGCGCGGGCGACGGTCCAGTCGGGAATCGCTTCCTTGTCAGAGAGTTGCGGCGGATAGAGCCGGCGATACCAGGCCATAAGCGCCGCGATGGTCAATATGGTCGCGGCGAATCCGCCAGCCAGCAACCAGTTGCCAATCGCATAGAAAACCAGCCCGGCCGACAGGGCCGCCGCCAGCAGCAGGAGCGGCAGGACCAGCCCCGATCGCGATTGGGTCAGCCACGCATCCCCATTGCTGTTTACCCGCGCGGCCATGGACGGCCTTCCCCCTGCATCGACACTGAATAGACCTAGCCTGCCTTAAAGGACAGAAGCGGCTTTCTCCAATGCGCTGCTTTCATGGACCTTGCCAATCCTCAATTTGCGCGCCTGCCATTTGCGGCCCATGCGGTGACGCCAGAACCAGTCGGCGATGACATAGCCGATGATCGCCGCCCCGACCGAGATGATCGATAGGCCAAGCAGCATGGCGGGCGCGGCTTCGGACACCAGCCAGGCGGTCCACTGGCCGATCGTGGCATGATGATCGACCAGCGTCATGAAGCCCGATGCGTCGGCGCTGCGGCCCAGCATCCAGTTGCCGATATAGACCGACAGCCACAGGATCAGCGGGGTAGTGGCCGGGTTGGACAGGAAGGTCATGGCGGCGGCGACCGGGATATTGGCGCGGAACGGCAGCGCCAGCAGCGCGGCCCCCGCAATCTGCACGCCGGGGATCAGCAGGAAGATGCCGACCAGCAGCCCCAGCGCCACGCCGCGCGGCACAGAGCGACGGGTAAAGCGCCACAGCGACGGCTCCAGCACGCGGTGGGCGACGGGGGCGAGGAACTTGTTATGCTCCAGGCTTTCGCGCGTCGGCGCATTGGCGTGCCACCAGCGGCTGAGGCGGTTGTCCATCAGCCCTTGTCCCGCATGATGCGCTGCTGGTCGCGCTTCCAGTCGCGATCCTTGATCGTCTCGCGCTTGTCGTGATTCTGCTTGCCCTTGGCCAGCGCCAGCTCGATCTTGGCGCGACCCTGGCTGTTGAAATAGACCATCAGCGGCACCAGCGTCATGCCCTGGCGCGACACGGCGCTGTGCATCTTGTGGATCTCCCGCTCATGCAGCAACAGCTTGCGGGGGCGTTTGGGCTCGTGATTTTCGCGGTTGCCATGGCTATATTCGGGGATGTTGCTGTTCACCAGAAACACCTGATTGCCCTTCACCTCGGCATAGCTTTCGGCGATGGAGCCTTCGCCGCCGCGCAGCGCCTTCACCTCTGTCCCCTGCAGGGCGATGCCTGCCTCGAACACATCTTCGATAAAATAGTCAAAGCGCGCGCGCCGGTTTTCGGCGACGATCTTTTTCTTGTCGAAGGTTATGGGACGAGGGCGGGCCATAAATTAATCTAACACCAAATATCTAAATTGCCGTTCGTGCTGAGTAGGGGCTGAGCGAAGTCGAAATGCCGTATCGAAGCATTGGCACGCCACTCAGTCCTTCGATACGGCATTTCGACAAGCTCAATGCCTACTCAGGACGAACGGAAGATGGGGTATGCACAGGCAATAACCAAATCCTCAAACCAGCCCCGCAATTTCCAGCGCGCGATCGACCGCGGCCCGGCTGGATTCCGACGGCCAGGTGATCGGCAGGCGGACGTCACCGGGCATGTCGGGCCGCACGCGCGTGAGCGCATATTTAACCGGGCCGGGTGAAGAATCGCTGAACAGGGCATCATGCAAGGGATAGAGACGATCCTGCAACGCCAAGGCACCATCCCAATCGTGGCGCGCGCAGGCCGTCTGGAAATCGGCGACCAGGCGCGGCGCGACATTGGCGGTGACGGAGATGCACCCCTTGCCGCCCATGGCGTTGAATCCCAGCGCGGTTTCGTCATTGCCCGACAGCTGGCAGAAATCCGGGCGGCAGGCGAGACGCTGTGCGGTGACGCGCCCCAGATTTCCGGTGGCGTCCTTGATCCCCACGATCGTCTGATATTCTTCGGACAGGCGGTGGATCACCGGCACGCCGATATCGGTGATGGTACGGCTGGGGACGTTATAGAGGATGATCGGCAGGTCGCAGCGTTCGGCCAGATAGGCGAAATGCTGATAGACGCCGTCCTGATTGGGCTTGTTATAATAAGGCGCAACCACCAGCGCGGCGTCCGCCCCCGCCCCTTGCGCAGCATACATATGTTCCAGCGCGATTCGGGTGTCGTTGGAGCCGCAGCCCGCAATCACCGGCACGCGCCCGGCGGCCTGATCGACACAGATGGCGATGACGCGATTATGCTCCTCGACCGTCATGGTCGCGCTTTCGCCGGTGGTGCCGCAGGGGACGAGCGCGCTCGATCCTTCGGCGATTTGCCAGTCGACCAGCGCGCGAAACGCCGCCTCATCCACCGATCCGTCGCGAAACGGGGTCACCAGAGCCGGAATCGAGCCGGAAAACATGATTAAACTCCTTCAATTCTCCGGCCGGCCGGGGCATGATCGGTCAAGCGGCGCGCTATAGCGCGTCATTCAGGCGCTGATAAGGATGCATTTGCGATAATGTCCAGCATGGCGACGCCCCGCATTGTCGAAAGTTATTGGATCCGTATGCCTCTTATTGCCCTTTTGCTGTTCACCGCTGGCGCGAGCGCCCAGACCGAAGGGCAGGCTCCTGCGGCCGCGCCTGCCTATCCGCCCGGTGCGGTGGTCCAGCCATTGCCGGGACAGGGTGCGCCGTCTGACCAGTGGAATCAGGTCGCCAGCCGCGTGGGCATGGCCAGCGATTCGGCGATCGGCGCGACCATCAGCCAGTGGCGCACGCTCCAGCAGAGCGATGGGCTGGGTTTTGCCACTTACGCCAATTTCATCACCGCCAATCCCGGCTGGCCGGGCGAGGACCGGATGCGGCGGCTGGCGGAAACCGGGATCAATCCCGACAGCTATGATCCGCGGCAGGTCAGCGCCTTCTTCGCCCGCTTCCCGCCGCGCACCGCGACCGGCCATGCCCGCAACGCCACGGCGTTGGTGCAGATGGGCCGGATGGACGAGGCGCGAGTCGCCGCGCGCAAGGCCTGGATCGGTGGATCGCTCAGCGTCGCGGACGAAGCGCGGTTGCTGTCCCTGTTCAGCTCCAGCCTGACGCCCGCCGATCATGACCAGCGCGCCGACATGCTGCTGTGGGGCAATGATACGACCGGCGCGGCGCGGATGCTGGCTTATGTCTCGCCCGGCAGGCGCGCCGTCTATCAGGCGCGCATCGCCTTCCGCCGCAAGGCACCCGACGCCGCGATGCTGATGCAGGCCGCCGAAGCGGTGGGCGCGAATGATGGTGGCTTCGTCGCCGACAAGGCGCTGTGGCTGCGCGACAGCGGCAACTGGGTCGCGGCGCGCCAATATCTGGCGAATCGCACTCCGCTCACCTACCGCCCCGCCAACGCGGAGAAATTCTACGAGGTGCTGCTGGGGCAGGCGCGCGCTGCCGCCAATGACAGCCAGTGGAGCTTTGCCTACGGCATTTCCAGCAAGATTGACGACGCCGTACCGCCGGGCATCGACCTGTCCGATCAGCCGATCGGCGTGCGCGATGATTATACGAGCCTCGCCTGGCTGGCCGGGTCCACGGCCTTCTACAACCTCAATCGTCCGACCGACGCGGTGACGATGTTCCGCCGCTATGCCGATGCGGCGAAATCGCCCCAGACCAAGTCGAAGGGCTATTATTGGGCCGGTCGCGCGGCGCTCCAGTCGGGCGATGCGGCGACGGCCAACAGCTATTTTGCGCAGGCCGGGGTCTATCCCGACCAGTTTTACGGCCAGTTGGCGCTCGAACGGCTGGGTCGCGCGATCCCGCCGCCCGCCACCGTCGAGCGCCCGGTGCCGATTTCCGCCGCCGAGCGGGCCGCGTTCGAGCAGCGGTCGGTCGTCCGCGCGGTCAAGGCGCTGGGGCAGATGGGTTATTGGGAGGATCAGGGCAAATTCGCCCGCGCGATTGCCAATGGAGCCGACAGCGACACCGACCATTATCTCGCCGCGGAACTGGCCGAACGGATCGGCCGCACCGACATGAGCGTGATGGTCGGTCGGCGCGCCGTGTCCAGCGGACTGACCGGCTATGGCACCAGCGCCTTCCCGCGC
This sequence comes from Sphingobium sp. FG58, assembly GCF_057809055.1. Taxonomy (NCBI): domain Bacteria; kingdom Pseudomonadati; phylum Pseudomonadota; class Alphaproteobacteria; order Sphingomonadales; family Sphingobiaceae; genus Sphingobium; species Sphingobium sp. FG58. The sequence goes on from NZ_JBMDJF010000010.1 coordinate 77,827, forward strand.
GTTCCCGTGCCGCCCACCGCGCAATATAATTGGACCATGGTCCACGCGATCGCCCGGCAGGAAAGCCAGTTCGACAAACAGATCGTCAGCCATGCAGGCGCACGCGGCCTGATGCAGCTGATGCCCGGCACCGCGCGCGAACAGGCGGGCAAGCTGGGCCTCAGCTACAATCCCGCCTCGCTCAATGAACCCAGTTACAATATCATGCTGGGCTCGGGCTATTTTCAGCGGATGCTCGATTATTATGGCGGCAGCTATCCGCTGGCGGTGGCGGCCTATAATGCCGGGCCGGGCAATGTGAACAAATGGATCGCCGCCAATGGCGACCCGCGCCTGCCAGGGGCCGACATGCTCCGCTGGATCGAACAGATCCCGATTTTCGAGACCCGCAACTATGTGCAGCGGGTGCTGGAAAATGCCGTCGTCTATGAAGCGATGAACCCGGAACGCGCGAAATTTCGCGGGACCAGCGCGGTGCTGAGCCGCTATCTGGGGAAACAGACGCCGGGGTAATCCAATATGTTCGCGCAGAGGCGCAGAGGCCGCCGAGGGTTTGGAGAGCCGCTGCGCGGCGGGTCACGCAAGACGACCGGAGGTCATCAAAAATCTCTGCGCTCTTTGCGTCTCTGCGCGAACAAAATTGCCTGACCCATAAAGCACAGGATAAGGGGATAGCATGACCATCCCCTATCCCAATTATATCTCGCCCGAAGGCTTTGCGAAGCTGCGCGCGGAATATGACCATCTGCTGGGTGTCGAGCGGCCCGCGATCGTCGAGGTGGTGAGCTGGGCGGCGGGCAATGGCGACCGGTCGGAAAATGGCGACTATCTTTATGGCCGCAAGCGGATGCGGGAGATCGACTTCCAGTTGAAGCGCCTGTCGAAGAAGATGAAGGACGCCAAGGTGGTCGATGCCCGCGCTCAGCCGGACAAAGCCCGCGTCTATTTCGGTGCGACCGTCACGATCGCCGACGAGGATGACAATCATCGCACCGTCACGCTGGTCGGCAATGACGAAACCGATATCGAAGCAGGCCGGATCGGCTGGTCCTCCCCCATCGCCCGCGCGCTGCGTGGCGCGGCGGTGGGCGATCTGCGCCGTGTGATGCTGCCGTCGGGCGAGAAGGAGTATGAGGTGATGGGGATTACATATCCGGGGTGAGAGTGTCCGTCATCCCAGCGAAGGCTGGGATCTCTCTTCTTCTGACGCAACACTCGCAAAGAAAAGAGAGATGCCAGCATTCGCTGGCATGACGGTGATATATCAGCCTCGCCCCAGCACCATCGCCGCTGCCTTTTCCGCGATCATCATCACCGGCGCGTTGGTGTTGCCGGACGTGATCGTGGGCATCACCGACGCATCGACCACGCGCAGGCCGTCAATGCCATGCACCCGCAACTGCGCGTCCACGACAGCGCGCGATCCGGCGCCCATCGCGGCGGTGCCGACGGGATGGAAGATGCTGCTGGCGATTGCGCCGACGCCTTCCAGTATCGCCGCGTCATCCTGCCGATCCGGGCCGGGGCGGAATTCGCGCGGGGCGTAGGGGGCCAGCGCCGCCTGGCCCACGATGGCGCGCGTTACCCACACCGCCTCCACCGCGACCTGTTGGTCCTCGGCTGCCGAGAGATAATTGGGCCGGATCGCGGGCGCGGCCATCGGGTCTGCTGACCCCACCCACACGCTCCCCCGGCTTTGCGGTCGTAAATTGCAGACGCTGGCGGTGAAGGCGGGAAAGGGATCGAGCGCGCCGCCGAACGCGGCCAGGCTGAGCGGCTGGACATGATATTGCAGGTTGGCCGTTTCAAAGCGCGGGCTGGATTTCACGAACAGCCCCAGCTGGCTTGGCGCCATCGCCATCGGGCCGGATCGGCGGGCGAGATATTCCATCCCCATCCATGCCTTGCCCAGCAATGACGACGCCCGCGCATTGAGCGTCACCGCGCCGGTGACAGCCCAGGCGCAGCGTATCTGGAGATGGTCCTGCAAATTCTCGCCCACGCCGGGCAGATGGTGGACGCTATCGATGCCCAGCGCGGCGAGTTTGCTGCCGTCGCCAATGCCCGACCGCTGGAGGATGGCGGGCGATCCGATCGCGCCTGAACTGAGCAATATTTCGCCCTCGGCCCGCGCCTCGCACACTCCACCGTCCAGCAGGAACCGCACGCCGGTTGCGCGCCGTTGCTCGATCATCACCCGGTCAATGCTCGCCCCGGTGACGACGCGCAGATTGGGTCGCTGCATTGCCGGGCGCAGGAAAGCATCCGCCGCGCTCCAGCGCCGCCCGCGCCGCTGCGTCACCTCGAAATAGCCCGACCCCAGATTATCGCCGCCGTTGAAATCGTCGCTATGCGGCACGCCATATTGCCGCGCGGCTTCGCGGAATTTTTCCAGCAAGTCCCAGCGCAGCCTTTGCCGTTCGACCCGTATCTCACCGCCTGCGCCATGCGCGTCGCTTGGCCCGCCGAAATGATCCTGCGCGCGCTTGAAATAGGGCAGCACATCGTCCCAGCCCCAGCCGATATTGCCCGCCTGCCGCCAGCCATCATAGTCGCGCGCCTGACCGCGCATATAGATCATGCCGTTGATCGATGAGGAGCCGCCCAGCACCCGGCCACGCGGATAGCCGATCGACCGGCCACCCAGCCCCGCCTCATTTTCGGTCTTGAGGCACCAGTCGGTGCGCGGATTGCCGATGCAATAGAGATAGCCGACCGGCACCCTGATCCACAGCCAGTCATCCTTGCCGCCCGCCTCCAGCAGCAGGACGCGGGTCGACGGGTTGGCGCTCAGCCGGTTGGCCAGCACGCACCCCGCGCTGCCCGCGCCCAGGATGATATAGTCATAGGCACCGAAATCGCGGGGCATCGCATCTCCCTCTCCGCCAGCGACCATGGCGCGAAAAGGTCGCCCGCCGCAAACCGGGCGGGCGATATGTCGCCCGCTAATCGTGCGGGCGCAGCGACCGGTTGAGGCTGTCCAGCACTTCGGCGATCGGTTCGGTCACTGTCACGCTGCGGCCTTCGCCAAAGCGGATGCGGGTGCCGTCATTGACCGACGAGACGAAGGTGACTTGCGACGCGTTGACGGCGGTTTCGGTGCGGTCAGTGCCCACGAACATGACGAGCATGGCTTCCTCTCCTTTTTATGGATGCACAGCCTATCGCCATTTGCGCGCGATGCCAGAGGGATTTCTGCCGATCGTCAGGTTGCGCGGATCGCCATGATGAAACCGCCCGCGCGCGCCTCCAGCCGATGGGCTTCCCCGGCCAGCCTCTGCGCGACCGATTGCATGGCCCGCGCGCCCAGCACGGTCGCATCCGCATTTCCGCTGATCGCCTGCGCCCCGGTACGGATATGATCGCTGGAGGACCCTGCCTCCGCCACGCTGTCGGCAATGGCGCGGCTGAAGGCCGCCTGCCGGGCAACCGCGTCGAACAGGGCGGCGGACAGTCGGTCGGCACGGGTCATGGCCGCGTCCATATGCATATGCCCCGCCGCCACATCGGCCACGGTCGCGCGGACATGCGCGATCCGCCCGGCAATGCCCGCGGCGGCATCGCGCGTCTGTTGCGCCAGCGACTTTACCTCGCGCGCGACGACGGCAAAGCCCTGCCCCGCCTCGCCCGCGCGCGCCGCCTCGATGCTGGCGTTGAGCGCCAGCATCGCCGTTGCGCCCGCAATGCTGTCGATCAGGGCGACGACCTCGCCAATATTCTCTGTCTCGGTTCGCAGCGCCTCACCCTGCGCCATGCCTGCGCGGCTGCGCGCGGCGGCATCGCGCATTGCCGCGCCTGCGTCGCGCGCCTCGCTCTCCATCGCCTGGAATATCTGGCCCAGTTCGACCCCGCCCGCTGCGATGCCCGCCAGACGATCGGCCGTCTGCGCAGCGGCCACCGCCATCGCCGTGCTGTCCGCGCCATCGCCCGCCGCGCGCTCGGCCGCCTGTGTCGCGAGCGCCGACAACTGGTCGGCCATCGCCACCATGTCCGCGATCAGCAGGGCGACATCGCCCTGAAAGCTGGCGCTTTCCCGCCGGATCTGTTCGATCCGTTCCGACCGCGCCAGCGCCACCCGCGTGTCGCGCTGCGCGGTCAGTCGCAGCAGCAGGGTGCCGTCCAATACCCCGGCATAGCGGCCATCATCGGTCACGATCAGCCCCTCGCACGCGGTCCCCTGCGCGGCATAGAGATCGACCAGCCTGTCCACGCTCGCGCGCCGGTCCACATGAGCGCAAGGGCGAACATGATCATCCAGCCGCCCGCCGAAACTCGGGTTGCGCAGCAGGGCATGGCCGAAGGGATTGAACAGGATGCGGCGCATGTCGCGCTCATAAATTGCGCCGACCGGCCTGTTGCGTGCGTCCAGCACCGGCAGCAGGCGCAGGGCGGAATCCTGCTGGAAACAATCCACCGCCTCACTGAGCGGACGCCCCAGCCGGATCATCGGCTTGTCCTGCGCCAATGGCAGCTCGGCCAGACCGGGTGCATCAGGTGGGGGCAAGGGGGCGTGAAACATGGCCAGAGCCTTAGCCGCCCAATGGTAAACGAGCCGTTAGAATTTCATGACACTTTTGTTACAAGTATCTGTTTTTGCTGTATTTTATTCGGACTCGCCGGGTCGGTAGCCAAAGGCCTGTTTCGCCAGTTTCACGACCGTTGGATCAGCGACCGGGAAATCCATCGGCACCAGCGCCTCCAGCCGCTCCGCCACATAGGTGAGCGCGGCGATGCGGCCGCCCTTGCGGTGATTATTGTCGATGACGTGCCAGGGCGCATGTTTCGTGTCGGTCTTTTTGAACATGGCGTGCATCGCGTCCAGATAGTCCGCGCGCTTGGCCCGATTGCGATAATCGTCCGCGCCGGTTTTCCAGCGCTTCCACGGCACATCAAGCCGCTCGGCCAGTTGTTTGTCCTGCGTTTCCTGGGTGATGTGGACGAAGAGTTTGACGATGTTCATGCCCGCGTCGATCTGCTGCTTTTCAAAGGCATTGATCTCGTCATAGCCGCGTTTCCAGTCGGCCTTTTTGGCAAAGCCCTCGACCCGCTCGACCAGCACCCGGCCATACCAGCTACGGTCGAAGATCGCGATATTGCCGCTAGCGGGCAGGCGGGTCCAGAAGCGCCAGAGGAAATGATGATCCCGCTCCACCTCATTGGGGGCGGCGATGGGATGAACCTGATAGTAGCGCGGATCCCAGTCGGCGGACATACGCTTGATGATGCCGCCCTTCCCCGCCGCGTCCCAGCCCTCCAGCAAGATGACGCTGCGGCGCTTGTGCAGGATATGCGCGACCTGAATCTTGGCGAGGCGCTGCTGGAGCGCGGCCAGCGTGGCGTCATAATCGCCGTCATATTTCGGCGCGGATTCGTGGGTCGCAAGGTCGATGGTCATGGGCAGCAATCCTCAATCGTCATGCCGGACCAGATCCGGCATCCAGGGCGACAGAGACTGTGTCCGACACCCTGGATGCTGAAGCAAGTTCAGCATGACGAAAAAGGAAAACTCACCCCTTGGCCTGTGGCTCCACCACGCGGACATGCAGTTCGCGCAGCTGCTTGAATTCGGCGGCGCTGGGCGCGCCCATCAGTAGGTCCTCCGCCTTCTGGTTCATCGGGAACAGCGTGATTTCGCGCAGGTTCTGCGCGCCGCACAGCAGCATCACGATGCGGTCGACGCCAGCGGCCATACCGCCATGGGGCGGCGCGCCATATTGGAACGCGCGATAGAGGCCGCCGAAGCGATCCTCGACATCCTGCTGCGACAGGCCGACCAGCTCGAACGCCTTGACCATCAACTCTGGCGACTGGTTGCGGATCGAACCCGACGCGATCTCGAAGCCGTTGCAGACCATGTCATATTGGAAGGCGTTGATGGTCAGCGGGTCCTGGTTGTTTAGCGCGTCAAGGCCACCCTGCGGCATGGAGAAGGGGTTGTGCGCGAAATCGACCGACTTTGTGTCCTCATCATACTCGTAAAAGGGGAAGTCGACGATCCAGCACAGGTCGAACCGGTCCTTGTCGATGAGGTCCAGCGTCTCGGCCACGCGGGTGCGGGCGAGGCCAGCCAGCTTGGCAGCCTGCGATTCCTTGCCAGCGGCGAAGAATACGCCGTCATTGGCGCCCAGGCCCAGCGCCGCGACCAGCTTGGCGGTCGCTTCCTCGCCATGGTTCTTGGCGATCGGACCGCCGGGAACGCCATCCTTGATGTTGATATAGCCAAGGCCCGAATAGCCCTCGCCCCGTGCCCAATTGTTCATCTCGTCGAAGAATTTGCGGCTGCCAGCGCCAGCGCCCGGCGCCGGGATGGCGCGGATCACGCTGCCGCTTTCGACCAGGCTGGCGAAGATGCCGAAACCGGACCCCACAAAATGGTCGGTCACGTCCTGAATGATGATCGGGTTGCGCAGGTCCGGCTTGTCGCTGCCATATTTCAGCAGCGCCTCGGCGTGCCGGATGCGCGGGAAGCTGCCTGCGGGCGTCACCGGCTTGCCGTCGGCAAACTGTTCGAACACCTGGGCGATCACCGGCTCCATGGTGTCCCAGACTTCTTCCTGGGTGACGAAGCTCATTTCCAGATCGAGCTGGTAGAATTCGCCCGGCAGCCGATCGGCGCGTGGATCCTCATCGCGGAAGCAGGGGGCGATCTGGAAATAGCGGTCGAAACCCGCGACCATCAGAAGCTGCTTATATTGCTGCGGTGCCTGCGGCAGGGCGTAGAATTTGCCCGGATGGATGCGGCTGGGGACCAGAAAGTCGCGCGCGCCTTCCGGGCTGGACGCGGTCAGGATCGGCGTCGAATATTCGGTAAAGCCTGCGCCTTCCATGCGGCGGCGCATGTCGGAGATGATCTTGGTGCGCTTGACGATATTGGCGTGCAGCGTCTCGCGCCGCAGGTCGAGGAAGCGGTAACGCAGGCGGATATCTTCGGGATAATCCTGCTCCCCAGCAACCGGCAGCGGCAGTTCGGCGGCGGTCGACAGCACGGTGACGGCGTCGGCGACGACCTCGATCGTGCCGGTTTCCATCTTGGGATTGGTCGCTTCGGGACCGCGCGCCACGACCGCGCCGTCGATCGTCACCACCGATTCGAGCCGCAGCCCCTCCAGCACGCGCAGCGCCTCGCTGTCCGCCTTCGCCACCACCTGGGTAATGCCATAATGGTCCCGCAGATCGACGAACAGCACCCCGCCATGGTCGCGCTTGCGATGCACCCAGCCGGACAGGCGCACGGTCGCGGCGACATCAGCTTCACGAAGGGCGCCGCAAGTATGGGTGCGATAGGCGTGCATGGCGTTTTGGTCTTTCAGCTTCGTTTTACGGAAATGACAAAGCCCTGACGGCAGGCTATGGGCATAAGGTCACTACGACCAGCCCGCCAGGGAGCGGGCCTGCCCATAATAAGATCGATGACCATATGCAAATCCATCCGCTGATTACCGACAGCAAGACACTTTCCGATTTTTGCGCCCGCATCGCCAAATCCCCCTACGTCGCCATCGACACGGAATTCATGCGCGAAAACAGCTATTGGCCCGAACTCTGCCTGATCCAGGTGGCCGACGCGGACGAAGCCGCCGCCATCGACCCAAAGGCACCGGGTATCGACCTGAAGCCTCTGCTCGACCTGATGGTCGATAATGAGGATGTGCTGAAAATCTTTCATGCCGGCGGGCAGGACATCGAGATTGTCCACAATCTGACCGGCAAGACCCCGCACCCAATGTTCGATACGCAGATCGCGGCGATGGCGTTGGGCCTTGGCGAGCAGATTGGCTATGGCAATCTGGTCGAGGCATGGCTGGGCGTGCAGCTGGACAAGGGCGCGCGCTTTACCGACTGGGCGCGCCGCCCGCTCGACAAGCGCCAGATCGACTATGCGATTGGCGACGTCACCTACCTCATCCAGATTTTCCCCAAGATGTTGGAAGAATTGCGCAAGACCGGGCGCGGCGACTGGCTGGACCAGGAAATGGAGCGGATCAGCGATCCCAGCCATTATGAAACGCTGCCCGAAGATGCGTGGAAGCGGGTCCGCATCGCCAGCAAGAAGGCCGACGTGCTGGGTCGCCTGAAAGCGCTGGCGGCGTGGCGCGAGATTGAGGCGCAGGAGAAGAATCTGCCGCGCGGCCGCATCGTCAAGGATGAGACGCTGGCCGACATCGCCAGCCATCCGCCGCGTAGCCAAGAGGATCTGGGCAAGGTGCGCGGCCTGTCCGCGACCTGGCGCACCAATGATATCGGCGCGCGGCTGATGGCGGCGCTGGGCAAGCAGCAGCCGCTGGCCAAGGACGAAATGCCCGACCGCGAGCCGCGCCGTCCGGGTCTGGGCAAGGATGGCGCGCTGGTCGCGGACCTGCTGAAGCTGCTGCTCAAGATCCGGTCGCGCGACATCAACGTCGCGTCGCGGTTGCTGGCGCGCAGCGACGATATCGAAGCATTGGCGGCGGGGGTGCGCAGCGACCTCTCGATTCTGGAAGGCTGGCGCTACGAACAATATGGTCGTGATGCGGTCGATCTGGTCGAGGGGCGGCTGGCCTTCGCGGTCAAGGGTGGGCGGCTGAAGATGACGCGGACGGAGTGATCCCCCACAGCCGTTCGGGCTGAGCCTGTCGAAGCCCTGCTCTTTACGTCAAGAAGAACAGCCCTTCGACAAGCTCAGGGCGAACGGGTTTTTATATGTTCGGAGAGAAGTCCCATGTACCGCATCCTGTCCCTGATCGGCGTGCTTGCGCTCACCGCCTGCGCCACCACCACTCCGCCCCCGGTCGCCATTGGCCAGTGCAGCCACGATGCCCTCGCCCGCTTCGTCGGGCAGAAGGCGAGCGCGGAAACCGGCGCGGCGCTGCTGACCGCATCGGGCGCCAGGACGCTGCGCTGGGGCGGCCCCGGCATGGCGATGACGATGGACTTCCGCCCCGACCGGCTGACCGTCAGCTATGACGAGGCGATGGTCATCACATCGGCGCGCTGCGGCTGAACCTGAGGGTGTTCCCGCGCAGGCGGGAACCCAGTCCCACGCTCCGAACTGGGCTCCCGCCTGCGCGGGAACACAATGTGATGACATCGAAAGCCTTGCCATGACCGCGACCGCCGACCTTGCCATCCGCATGACGCGCGCGACCTTCAACCGCGCGCTGGCCGATGCGAACCTCAGCGCGATCGGTCCGCTGCTTGCCCCCAATGCCGTGCTGGTCGCCGGCACCGACAGCGCCCTTATCACCGGACGCAAGGCGCAACTGATCGCCTGGAAAAGCGAATTCGCGGCCAAAGAGCGGCTGATCTACACCCGCACGCCCGACACGATCCTTGTCTCTCCGGTGGAGCCGATCGCGATGGAACAGGGCCATTGGCAGGGCGTGGCGACGGGCAGCGGCGCGATGCTGGCTTCCGGCACCTATAGTGCGAAGTGGCGCGAGACGGGTGGCGCGTGGATGATCGAGGCGGAGATTTTCCTGACGCTGGCCTGACCAGGATAGTGCATCTGCCCTTCTGTTCCCCGCCTACTTGCAGGACGGGGAACAGCGCGGCTCAAGAGCGCCCCATCCCCTTATTGCGCAGACTTTCGCGCCTGCGCCCGGCGGGCAAAGATGTTGAGGCACTCCACCAGCGTGGAGAAAGCCATCGCCGCATAGATATAGCCCTTTGGCACATGCACCCCGAACCCGTCGGCGATCAGCACCGCGCCGATCATCAGCAGGAAGCCGAGCGCCAGCATCACCACGGTGGGGTTGCGGGCGATGAAATTGGCGAGCGGGTCGGCCGCCAGCACCATCGCGCCCACCGCGACCAGCACGGCGATGACCATCACCGCCAGATTGTCGGTCATGCCGACGGCGGTCAGGATCGAATCGAGCGAGAAGATCATGTCGAGCAGGATGATCTGCACGATCGCGCTGCCGAAGGTGATCGTGGCCACGCTTTTCTTGTCCAGCACATCGTCACCGCCCGCCGGATCGACGCTGTGGTGGATTTCCTTGGTCGCCTTCCAGATCAGGAACAGGCCGCCCGCGATGAGGATCAGGTCGCGCCAGGAAAATTCCGTCTCGAACGTCGGCGCGCCATATTGGTTGGGCGGGCCGCTGAACCCCAGATCAAACACTGGCGCAGTCAGGCCGACGATCCAGGCGATCATCGACAGCAGGACGAGGCGCATACCGAGCGCCAGACCTATGCCGATGCGGCGTGCCCTTTGCCGTTGATGTTCGGGCAGCTTGTTGGTCAGGATCGAAATGAACACCAGATTGTCGATGCCCAGCACCACTTCCATCACCACCAGCGCGACGAGCGCGGCCAATGCGGTGGGATCGGTAAAGGCGGTAAGCAGGCTGTCCATGGTGATCCTTCTGTCCGGGTTTTCGGCACGCCATCGCAACGACAGGAAGGTCCGCCGGTTCCCGCTGACACACTTTGTCACATGGGCGCGCTATCATCGGCAAAACTGTCGCCCAATCGACTGGACGCGGCGGGTCCAGTCGCTTAGCGAAGGCGCGTTCTCCTTTTCATGCTGCGGCGATGGCTGCGGCGCTCCAGTCCCAAGCGAAAGGCAGCCCATGGCCAGAACCACCCTCACCCGTTTCCTGATCGAACAGCAGCGGCTGGCCAATGCGCTGCCCGCTGAATTGCGCCTGCTGATCGAAACCGTGGCGCGCGCGTGCAAGACGATCAGCCATTCGGTCAGCAAGGGAGCGCTGGGTGAAGTGCTAGGCAGTCTGGACAGCGAAAATGTGCAGGGCGAGGTGCAGAAGAAGCTGGACGTGATCGCCAATGAACTGCTGCTCGACGCCAATGAATGGGGCGGGCATCTGGCCGCCATGGCGTCCGAGGAGATGGAGACGATCCACCGCATCCCCAACCGCTATCCCAAGGGCGAATATCTGCTGCTGTTCGATCCGATCGACGGGTCCAGCAATATCGACGTCGACCTGTCGGTCGGCACCATCTTCTCCGTGCTGAAAGCGCCCGACGAATGTGCCGGACGCGAAGTGACGGAGGAGGATTTCCTCCAGAACGGCCGGGCGCAGGTCGCAGCGGGCTATGCCATTTACGGGCCGCAGACGCTGCTGGTGCTGAGCGTTGGCACCGGCGTGCATGAATTCACGCTGGACCGCGAAGTCGGCAGCTGGGTCATGACCGATCGCGACATGAAGATGCCGCAGGGCAAGTGCGAATTTGCCATCAACATGTCCAACCGCCGCCAATGGTCGCCGGGCGTTGCGCGCTATATCGAGGAGCGCGTGATGGGGGCCGAAGGGCCGTGCGGGGTGGATTACAACATGCGCTGGACCGCCTCCATGGTCGCGGACGTCCACCGCATCCTCAAGCGCGGGGGCATTTTCATGTATCCCGCCGACCATCGCACGCCAGGCAAGGCGCGGCTGCGCCTGATGTATGAAGCCAATCCGATGAGCTATCTGATCGAGCAGGCGGGCGGCGCGGCCACCGACGGCTTCATACCGATCATGGACGTGGACGCCACCAGCCTGCACCAGCGCGTCGGCGTGGTGCTGGGCGACAAGGCGGAAGTGGCAATGGTCACCGCCTATGGACGGGAGTAGCCGCCTGGCGGCATTCCTGTTCGGCGAAAGCCTTAGTCAGAAGCGTTTAAATCTGCACGTCACGGGAACATCCTCCCGTTTAAGGAAGGGTTATCGCATATGAACCCGCTCCCTCATTCACCGTCACCCTGAACTTGTTTCAGGGTCCATTTCTCCAGCTCAAGCGGCTGTTCATGACGAGAAATGGATGCTGAAATAAATTCAGCATGACGGTGAAAGGATAACTGAAAGTCATATGCGATAGCCCTGCCCTTAAAGGGGAGGACCAGGAACAGTGCAAAGCAGATCGATTGCGATTTGGGTAGAGAAAGTGGGGGAGAGCGAAGTGTCGCTCGATCCCCCTTGCTATGGCCTCGCCTTGCCGGTCTTACCGGCGGCCCCTCTCCAGAAACATGTTATATGGCGCGGCTGTAGCCCAGTCGGCCTAGCCCAAGCCGGCGCCAAAAAAAAGGGCTGATCCGCAGACCAGCCCAAAAAGTTTAGGAGAGGATGCCTGAAAGGCACAGTTCTTTTGTCCGCTGGCGATATTTTTCGCAAATGCGAAGGGTGGAAGCGCGATTGCACAAACTGCAATCGCTTGCCGACACTTTAACCATCCGCAGGCCGAATCGAGTCGCGGGTAAAGCAAATGTCAGGGCTTTGTCCCTAAGCGGGGGCCAATGCATTATCGCCGCGACATTGACGGACTGCGAGCCTTGGCGATTCTGCCAGTCCTGCTATTCCATGCCCATGTGCCGGGCTTTGGCGGCGGTTATGTCGGCGTCGACATTTTTTTCGTCATATCGGGCTATCTGATCACCGGCATCATCGCCCGCGAAGTCGATGAAGGCCGCTTCTCGCTGGCGCGCTTCTACGAGCGGCGCTTCCGGCGGATCGTCCCGGCACTGGGGCTGATGATCCTGGTGGTGCTGGGCCTAAGCGCCTTGCTCTATCTGCCCGGCGACCTGGAGGGGGTGCCGCGATCGGCGCTGGCCGCGACCCTGTTTGCGTCCAACCTGTGGTTCTTCACCGACACCGGCTATTTTGCGGGGGGCGCGGACGTCAAGCCGCTGCTCCACACATGGTCGCTGGCGGTGGAGGAACAATATTATATCGGCTTCCCGATCCTGCTGATGGCGATAGCCCGCTTCTTCCCGCGCTGGCGCACGGGGGTGGTAATGGCCATCGCGGCAGGATCGCTGCTGCTGTCGATCGCGATGCAGCGCGATACCAGCGGGTTCGCTTTCTACCTGCTGCCGACCCGCGCGTGGGAGTTATTTGCCGGGGCTTTATTGGCGCTGGGGGCTGTGCCAGCGTTGCGGGTCCGCTGGTTGCGCGAGGGGGTGGCATGGGGCGGGATCGCCGCGATTGCTCTGGCGGTGGCATGCTATGATCGCGACACTTTGTTTCCCGGCATCGCCGCCCTCGCCCCGGTACTGGGCGCGGCTGCGCTGATCCATAGCGCGCCGGGGACCAGCGCCGGGCGGTTGCTCGGCTGGCCGCCGCTTGTGGGCGTGGGGCTTGTCTCCTACTCGCTCTATCTGTGGCACTGGCCGGTCATCGTGTTCACCGAATATGCGACCGACATGGCGGTGGCGGGCTGGACGTGCGTGGCGGTGATCGCCGGGTCGCTCATCGCGGCGATCCTGTCCTGGCGCTTTGTCGAACGCCCGTTTCGCGATTCGCAGGCGATGCCGGCGCGGACGATCTTTCGCTTCACCGGCGCGACGATGGCTCTGCTGTGCGGCCTGTCGCTGGCCCTGCTGGCGGCGGGACCATGGCCGTCGCGATTTGCGCCGACGGTGCTGGCGCAGGCGGCGGGACGTAACGACATCAGCCCGGAGCGCAAACGCTGCCACGACATATTAGCCCGCGGCGCGCGCACCTGCGTGCTGGGCGCTGCGGCCCCGCCCGATGCGATGCTGTGGGGCGACAGCCATGGGGTGGAACTCGCCTATGCGCTGGCGCTGGAGGCGAAGGCGCAAGGGCGGGCGCTGGTGCAGCGCACGACGTCGAGCTGCCCGCCGGTGCTGGGCTATGATGCGCCCAAGGATGCGCGCTGCGCGGCGGCCAATCGCGCCGCCTTTGCGGCGTTGCGCGCCGATCCGGCCATCCGCCGCGTCTATCTGGCGGCCTTCTGGGCCAATGGTGATTTTGACGATCCGGCCTTTGTCGCCAAACTGGACCGCACCATCGCCGCGATCCGGGCGGAGGGGCGGGAGGTCGTGCTGATCGGCCCGGTGCCGCCGCAGCCCTTCGACGTGCCGCGCCGCCTCGCCCATCTGGCGCGCGCGGGGCAACTGGCACAGGCGGAGGGTGTGGCGCGATCCTGGGTGGACGGACGCACCGTCCATTTGCGCGCGCTATTTACGCGATGGCAGGCGCGCGGCGTCCGGCTGATCGATCCGGTCGCGGCGCTGTGCGATGCCCGGCACTGCGCGATCGAGCGCGACGGCAAGCCGCTCTACTTCGATTCGCACCATCTGAGCGTAGCGGGCGCGCGGCTGGTGATTGCACGCGGCGGCTGAACCCTATTCAGCGGCCATCGCATAATTCGCGCGCGGCAACTCGTTCGCCAGCGCTTGGGCGATCGCCGTGACGATCCCCTGCATCCGGGCCAGCCCCGGTCCCGGCTGGTCCAGCGCGTCATCCAGATAAAGGCTGCGATCCACCTCTATCTGAATCGCGTGCAGCCCGCTCGCAGGCCGACCATGGCGTTCGATCAGATGGTCGCCCGCATAGGGATGATTTTGCGCCGCGACGATACCATGGCCAGCGGCGACATCGGCTGCCAGCGTCATCAGCCGGGTGGAGGCGCTGCGTCCGAAACGATCGCCCAGCACGATGCTCGGCGCGGCCTGCCCGGCGGCAGGTGGCGGCAAAGGTGGCATGGAATGGAGGTCGATCAGGATCGCATGACCATGGGCGTCACGCGCCGCCGTCATCAACCGGGCCAGTTCGGCATGATAGGGCCGGTGGATCGTTTCGATCCGGCGTTGCGCCTCGCTCCAGGCCACCGGCTTGTGCCATAATTCATGCGCGCCGACCATGCGGCGTGGGATAAGGCCCAGTCCGCCGCGCAGCTTTACGCTGCTCTGAAGCGCGGCATCGCGCGGCACGCCGACCAGCATGGCAGGGTCGATTTCACGCTCATGGCGATTGAGGTCGATCAGCGCACGCGGGGCGCTGGCAACGACCACGGTAAAGCCCTGCACGATCAGCGGATGGACCAGCAGGTCGGCCCAGCGATCCTCCAGCCGCTGCAATTGTTGCCGCCGCACCCGTGCCTGCGCCAGCAGTTCGGACGGATATTCGCGCCCGGCATGGGGCACTGAAAGGATGATGGGTCGGTCAGGAATGGCGGAGCCAAATCGGTCGAAACCCGCCTCAGTCCGGGCGGGAGGATGCGGCGCGGGACGATCCAACGAGGCTCCTTTCACCAGCTTGCCCAAAAATGGTTACTCGGCTGGATAATATTTACACCTTGTCGCATATATCGGTCAGGGACGCCACCCTGACGGGGGCATGGGGGACAAGCCGGAAACGGCAACAAGAGTAGCTGGCGCAATGGTTCGCATATTACTGGCCGAAGATGATGAGAGTATGCGGGTCTATCTGGCGCGCGCGCTGGAACGGTCCGGCTATGAGGTCGTGGCCGTGGCGACCGGCACGGAAGCCCTGCCCCATATCGCGTCGGACCGGTTCGACCTGTTGCTGACCGATATTGTGATGCCCGAAATGGACGGGATCGAACTGGCGCAGCACGCCGCGTCCGTCGCCCCGGACATGCGGATCATGTTCATCACCGGTTTTGCCGCCGTGACGCTGAAAGCCGGGAAAGCGGTGCCGCAGGCCAAGGTGCTGTCCAAGCCGTTCCACCTGCGCGATCTGGTGCTGGAGGTCGAACGGATGTTCGGCAGCGAGAGCCTGACCGGGCTGAACTGAACCCCGCCCCTCAATCCTCGATCACTTCCTCCATATCGGGCGTGGGGTTGAGCGGGATGCCGGCCATGGCGGCGGCGAACCGCTCGCGGTCCAGCCCTTTCTCCCAGGCCGATACAACCACGGTCGCCACGGCATTGCCAACGAAGTTGGTGAGCGCGCGGACCTCGCTCATGAAGCGATCGACGCCCAATATCAGCGCCATGCCCGCCACCGGCACCGAAGGGACGATCGACAGCGTCGCTGCCAGCGTGATGAAGCCCGCGCCGGTCACGCCCGCCGCCCCCTTGGACGAGATCATCGCCACCAGCAGCAGCAAGACCTGCTGTTGCAGGGTCAGGTCGACATTGCACGCCTGCGCGATGAACAGGGCCGCCAGCGTCATATAGATATTGGTGCCGTCCAAATTGAAGCTGTAGCCGGTCGGCACGACCAACCCGACCACCGACTTGCGGCACCCGGCCCGCTCCATCTTCTCGATCAGGCTGGGCAGCGCCGCTTCGGAGGAGGATGTCCCCAGCACGAGCAGCAATTCGGCCTTGAGATAGCGGATGAGGTGCAGGATGTTGAAGCCCGCCAGCCGGGCGACGGTGCCCAGCACCACCAGCACGAACAGCAGCGAGGTCAGGTAGAAGGTCGCGACCAGCCCGGCCAGATTGGCAAGCGTGCCAACGCCATATTCGCCAATGGTGAAGGCCATCGCCCCGAACGCCCCGACCGGCGCCGCCTTCATCAGGAAGGCGACCAGCTTGAACACCGCATGGCTGGCCGATTCGAGGACCGCCATCAGCGGCGCAGCCTTGTCGCCGATCATGGTGAGCGCAATGCCGAACAATATGGCGACGAACAGGACTTGCAGGATATTGCCGTCCGCGACCGCCGACACCATGGTCGAAGGGATGATACTCATCAGGAAGCCGGTGAGCGTGGTTTCATGCGCCTTGTGTGCGAAGTCGGCGACCTTGCCCGCGTCAAGGCTGGCCGGATCGATATTGAGACCTGCGCCCGGCTGCACCAGATTGGCGACGATCAGCCCGACAATGAGCGCGAGCGTCGAAAAGGTCAGGAAATAGGCGAACGCCTTGGCCGCGACCCTGCCGATCGCGCCCAGCTCCTTCATCCCGGCAATGCCGGTGACGATGGTCAGGAAAATGACCGGGGCGATGATCATCTTCACCAGTTTGATGAAGGCGTCGCCCAGCGGCTTTAGCTGCACACCCATATCGGGGAAGAAATGGCCGATCGCCACGCCCAGCGCGATCGCGATCAGCACCTGGACATAGAGCTGGCGATACCATGGCAGACGCAGCGTCGTCTGGATCGGCGAGGATGGCGATGGCAGCATATGTCTTAGCGTCCCCCTGTTTGCACCGCAACATATGGGCCGTCCCCGCGCTGTCCAGAAGAATGTCGCACCCCTGCAATTTCCCGCTTGCGCAGGTCCAGTCCCCCGGCTATTGGCCCAACTCCCGTGGGCGTATAGCTCAGTGGTAGAGCACTGTGTTGACATCGCAGGGGTCGCAAGTTCAATCCTTGCTACGCCCACCATGACAAAGCCCGTCGCCTGTTTTCAGGTGGCGGGCTTTCTCTTTTGTCACAGGCGGAGGACCAGATGATCCCGGTTTGCGAGACGATTTCGAACCAGCGCCTGTTGTTCGTGATGGCGGCGGAGGCGGAATATGGGCCGCAGTTGCGCGCCCGATTCGCGCCGCTGATGACGGGCGTGGGTCCGATCGAGGCGGCACTGGCGACCGGCATAGCGCTGCACGACATGGCGCGGGCGGATGCCCTGCCCGATCTGGTCGTGTGCCTGGGTTCGGCAGGATCGCGCATGTGTGGGCTGGGCGAGGTGGTGCAGGTCGCCAGCGTGTCCTGGCGCGACATGGATGCGTCGCGACTGGGGTTCGTGAAGGGGGTGACGCCCTTCGTCGATCATCCGGTCGATCTGCCGCTGGTGACGCCATTGACGTTGCCGACCGCGCGACTGTCGACCGGTGCCAATATCGTGGGCGGCGATGACTATGCCGCGATCGACGCCGACATGGTGGATATGGAGACTTTCGCGGTGGCCCGCGCCTGCGCCCGTTATGGCGTGCCGCTGATGGGGCTGCGCGGCATTTCCGACGGGCCGGGCGAGCTGGCGCATATCCATGGCTGGACGGCGTTGCTGGGCCTGCTGGACGAACGGCTGGCGGTTGCGGTGGACGGACTGGAGACGGCGCTGCGTTCGCACGCGGGCCGCAACCTATAGCAGGGCGACAATACGCTCGGCAGCTTGTTCGGGCGACATCAGGCCGGTGTCGAGGGTCAGTGACGGCGCTGGCATGGCGGCCATGCAGCGATCGCAATCGGCGCGAATGGTGTGCAGCAGGTCGAGCGAGCGCAACTTGCCAAATGCAGCGCGGCCCGGATCGGCAATCCGCGCGTCCTGCACATCAGCGGCAACGGTTAGCGCGATGAAGCGCATTTCCCCGCCTGCCGCCTCCACCAGCGTTCGCAGGCGCTGCGGGAAATCCGGGGCAACGCTGGGTTCGGGCGCAAAGGTAAAGATCAACGAACGCCCCGCATCAATGGCGGCTACCATCGCCTCTATCCAGAATCGTTCCCGTAGCCGCACAAACTCCGGCGATCCGAACGGAAAGAGGGCCGCGACCGCGTCCACGACCAGATGGTTGTGAAACAGCGCAAGGCCGGTGCGGTCAGCAACGATCCGCGCAATCGTCAGCTTGCCGGCCGCTGCGGGGCCATAGAGAAAGACCAGGGTCGGGGTCGTCTCAATGGCCATCGAACGTCATGACCGCCTGTGCGACGATGCCGTCCGCTTCCAGCGCCGCCATGCCGCCGAGATCGGGCAGGTCGATCGCAAACAGCGCCATCAGGACGCTGGCCCCCTGTTCGCGCAACAATTGCGCCGCGGCCAGCGCCGTGCCGCCAGTGGCGATCAGATCGTCGACCAGCAGCACGCGCGCGCCCTGCGGCACCTGGCCCTCATGCAGTTCCAGCCGGTCGGTGCCATATTCCAGAACATAGTCGATGCCGACGGTCTTGCCGGGCAGCTTGCCCTTCTTGCGCACCGGCACGAAGCCTTTGCCCAGCGCAAGCGCCAGTGCCGCGCCCAGGATGAAGCCCCGCGCCTCGATACCGACGATCAGGTCCGGGTCGAGTGGCCGGGCGATATCGGCCAGCCGTGCGGTCAGGTCGCGCAGCCCTTCCCCGTCGGCCAGCAGCGTCGTGATGTCGCGAAACTGGATGCCCGGCTTGGGAAAGTCGGGGATGGTGCGGATGAGGTCGGTCAGGTCGCTGGTCATGGCGTCCCTATAGAGAAAGGGCGCGGCTTCCTCAAGAAACCGCGCCCTTTGCTATGCTTGTCCTGTCGGACGTGCCGGTCAGGCGGCCTTTTTCTTGTCCGCCCAGATATTCTGGTAGGACATATAGGCCAGGCCCGTGGCGATCAGCAGGAAGATCAGCGTCGCCAGGCCCGCACGGTGGCGGTTTTCCAGCTTGGGTTCGGCGGTCCAGGTCAGGAAGGCCGCGACGTCCTGCGCCATCTGGTCGACCGTCGGCTTCGTGCCGTCGCCATAGGTCACCTGACCGTCCGCCGTCAGCGGCGGCGCCATGGCGAGGTTCAGGTTGGCGAAATAGGGGTTGAAGTGCAGCCCCTCCGGCGTCTTGGCGTCCGGGAATTCCTTGAGAATTTCCATGCCCTTGTCGTTTTTATAGCCTGCCTGACTCGTGTAGCCGGTCAGCAGCGAATAGACATAGGCGCTGCCATGATGGCGAGCCTTGGTCATCAGCGACAGGTCTGGCGGGATCGCGTTGTTGTTCGCCGCCGCCGCCGCGACATTGTTCGCGAAGGGCTTGGGGAAATAATCCGACGGCACAGGTTCGCGCGTGGAGGCTTCACCCGTAGCTGGATCGACCGACGGGGTCTTGATCGCCCACTGCTTGGCGATCGCCTTCACTTCGGCTTCGTTATAGCCAAGCGCTTCGAGATCGCGGAACGCCACGAACTTCAGGCTGTGGCAGGCCGAGCAGACTTCCTTGAATACCTGGAAGCCGCGCTGCAGCTGCTGCTTGTCATAATGACCCAGCGGCCCGTCGAACGAATAGGCCACATGCTTGGGCAACTTGTGGAAAGCCTTTTCCACGGTCGGTACTGGCGGTTCGGAGACATAAGCCACCGCACCGATCAGGAAGGAGATGAACAGCCAGCCTGCAAAGAAGAGGCCGACGAGGAATGCGCCAATGCGAACCATGGTCTTATCTACCCCTTATTCGGCCGGGACCGCGACGGTTGCGCCGTCGGTCTTGCCATATTTTGCCAGCACGGCCTCAGTGATCGAGCCGGGCAGCGGCAGCGGCTTTTCAAAGCGCGAGATCAGCGGAAGGATGATCAGGAAGTGGGCGAAATAATAGGCCGCCGCGACCTGGCTCATCATCACGAACGGCTCTTCTGCCGGCGCGCCGCCCAACCAGCCCAGGATCAGCACGTCGATGACGAGGATCCAGAAGAATTTGTTGAAGGTCGGCCGATATTTGCCCGACCGCACCGGCGAGGTGTCGAGCCAGGGCAGGAAGAAGAGCAGCAGGATCGATGCGAACATCGCCAGCACGCCCAAAAGCTTTGCGGGGACGAAGAAGAAGTCCACGGTGAAGGCGCGCAGGATGGCGTAGAAGGGCCAGAAATACCATTCCGGCACGATGTGCGCGGGGGTCGAGAGCGGGTTCGCCTCGATATAGTTATCCGGGTGGCCCAGGAAGTTGGGGGCGAAGAACAGCAGCGCGCAGAAGGCGATCAGGAACACGCCCGCGCCGAAGCCATCCTTGGCGGTGTAATAAGGGTGGAAGGGTACAGTGTCCTGCGGTCCCTTCACTTCCACGCCGGTCGGGTTCGAGGAGCCCGGAATATGCAGCGCCCAGATGTGCAGGATGATGACACCGGCAATCACGAAGGGCAGCAGGAAGTGGAGCGAGAAGAAGCGGTTGAGCGAGGCGTTGCCGGGGGCAAAACCGCCCAGCAGCCAGGTCTGGATCGGTTCGCCAACCACGGGGATCGCGCCGAACAGGCCGGTGATCACCTTCGCACCCCAGTAGGACATCTGGCCCCAGGGGAGGACATAGCCCATGAAGGCGGTCGCCATCATCAGCAGGAAGATGACGAGGCCGAGCAGCCACACCATTTCGCGGGGCGCCTTGTAGGAGCCGAAATAGAGGCCGCGGAAGATGTGGAGATAGACGACGATGAAGAAGAAGCTGGCGCCGTTGGCGTGGGCGTAGCGCATCAGCCAGCCCGCATTCACGTCGCGCATCGTCTGTTCGACGGTGCTGAACGCGACGAGATCGTTCGCGCCATAATGCATCGCCATGATCACGCCGGTGACGATCTGGATCATCAGCGCCAGACCGGCCAATACGCCGAAGTTCCAGAAATAGTTGAGGTTGCGCGGCACGGGATAGCCCGCACCCACAGCGTTATAGGCGAGACGCGGAAGCGGCAGCTTCTCGTCGATCCACACCATCACCGGATTTTTCGGCGTATATTGCTCAGCCCAGGGAAAGCTCATCGTTTCTTACCTCAGCCTACGAGAATGGCGGTGTCGGAAGTGAAGCTGAACTTCGGCACTTCCAGGTTCTTGGGCGCGGGGCCTTTGCGGATGCGCGCAGCGGTGTCGTAGGACGAACCATGGCATGGGCAGAAATAGCCGCCATATTCGCCCTTATTCTCACCTTCGCCCGCGCCCAGCGGCACGCAGCCCAGATGGGTGCAGACACCCATGGTCACCAGCCACTGCTTCTTGCCGTCGACGGTGCGCTCTTCCAGCGTCTGCGGATCGCGCAGCGTGGAGGCGTCCACCTTGTCGGCTTCGGCGATTTCCTTTTCCGTCAGCTGGCGCACGAAGAGCGGCTGGCTGCGGAAGGTGGTCTTGATCGCCTGACCCGGCTGGATCGCCGAAAGATCGACTTCGGTCGATGCGAGCGCCAGCACGTCGGCGCTGGGGTTCATCTGGTCGATCAACGGCAGGACGACGGCAACAGCGCCGACTCCTGCAAAACTCACCGCAGCGATGTTGATGAAATCGCGACGACGCACCCCATCATCGCCGGATAGACCCGTGCTGTCTGTATGTTCAACGATCGCCATGCACCTTAACCCTTGCAAGAACGTCCCTGATCCCGCCGCAGCGCCGTTGCCGGCACCTTTATGTCAAGGAATTCGGATAGCCATGCGAAATGGCCCCGCCTTCCCCCCGGCGTGGTTCGCGGGCCTGATAACCTCAGTGCGCGCTCTTTGCCAACAGCAAAGTCACGCACCCTATGACAATTTGCCGCGCTGCATTATGGCGCGGGTCATGCGTATAGCCCTTTACCAACCCGAAATAGCGGGCAATGTCGGCGCGATCCTGCGTCTGGCGGCCTGTTTCGCCGTGCCGGTGGACATCATCATGCCGACCGGATTCGCCTTCTCCGACGCCCGCCTCAAGCGCGCCGCCATGGATTATGGCGCGTCGGCCGATGTCACGCGCCACGCCAATTTCGCGGCGTTCGACGCGGAACGGCGGGCGCAGGGCCGCCGTCTGCTGCTGATGAGCGCCCATGCGTCCCAGCGCCTGCCCGACGTCGAATTCCGCGCCGACGATGTGTTGTTGATGGGATCGGAAAGCGCGGGCGTGCCGGTCGATGTGCGCGATATCGCCGATATTCGCATCCGCATCCCCATGGCGGAGGGGTTTCGATCCTTGAACATCGCCGTTTCCACGGGCATCGCCGTCGCCGAAGCCCTGCGCCAGACCGGAAAGTTCCCGCAATGACCCCTGCCCCAATAACCCCAGCTCCCGTGCCAACCGTTCCCTTTGCCCTCGATTCCCGGCAGCAGGCCGCGCGCGCCTGGTTCGAATCGCTGCGCGACCGAATCTGCGCCGCGTTCGAGGCGATCGAGCGGGAGGCGGGCAGCGATGCCAGCTTTGCCTATACCCATTGGGACAGGGAGGCCGAGGGGCAGGCACCGGGCGAAGGCGGCGGCGGCGTTCGCGGCGTGATGAAGGGCAAGATATTCGAGAAGGTCGGGGTCAATGTCTCCACCGTCGGCGGCGAATTTGCCCCCGGATTCGCGCAGACCATCCATGGCGCGGACGAAAATCCCGCCTTCTTCGCCACTGGCATCAGCCTGGTCGCGCATATGGCCAATCCGCATGTCCCCGCCGTGCATATGAATACGCGCTATCTGGTCACGACCAAAAGCTGGTTCGGCGGCGGCGCGGACCTGAACCCGCCCTTGCCGCGCGAGGAAGATACCGACTATTTCCATGATGTGCTGAAAAGCGCCTGCGACGCGCATGACGCGGACCATTATCCGCGCTTCAAGGCCTGGGCGGACGAGTATTTCTACATCCCCCATCGCGGCGTGCATCGCGGGGTCGGCGGGATTTTCTACGATCATCTCGAATGTGCCGACGATGCAGGGTTCGACGCGAATTTCGCCTTTACCCGCGCGGTGGGCGATGCGTTTCTGGACGCCTATCCGCCGATCGTGCGGCGGCGCATGGGCGACGCTTGGAGCGAGGCGGACTATGCACAGATGCTGGAATGGCGCGGTCGCTATGCCGAATTCAATCTGGTGCATGACCGGGGGACGCTGTTCGGCCTCAAGACCGGGGGCAATATCGACGCGATCCTGATGAGCCTGCCGCCGATGGCCAGCTGGAGTTGAAGTCGTGGCGCTGATTCCGGTCGAACCGGGGATGGTGGCGGCGGTCGTCACCCATTTGGAGATGCGGGCGCGTCCCCGCCCCGCGCCGATCCCGCCTGCGCCGCTGCAACTGGTGCGGTGGAAGGCGCCGAAACTCGACACCTATCGCGCACTGTTCCGCCGGGTGGGCGAGCCATGGCTGTGGTTTTCGCGGCTGGTGATGAGCGACGAATCGCTCGCTACGATCATCCATGATCCGATGGTGGAGATTTACGCGGTCACCAATCCGCGCGGGATAGAGGTTGGGCTGTTGGAACTGGATTTCCGGGCGATGCCTGACTGCGAACTGGGCTTTTTCGGGCTGGTGCCGCAATTGAACGGCAAGGGGCATGGCCAATGGCTGATGGCGCAGGCCAAGGCGCTGGCGTGGCGCAAGGGGGTGGAGCGATTCTGGGTCCACACCTGCACGCTCGATAGTCCGGCGGCGCTGGGATTTTACATCAAGGCCGGGTTTGTGCCGACCAGGCGCGAGATCGAGACTTTTGCCGACCCGCGCCTGGCCGGGATTTTACCGCGCGACTGTGCGCCGCATGTGCCGCTGCTGGATCAGGCCGCCGACGCTTGACGATAGAGGCGGGCGATCATGACGAGCATATAGACCTGCAACACCGTCGAGATGGCAGCCCCCGCAACGCTGCCAGCCAGCCGCGCGACATCAGCGCCGCCAATCACACTGCCGAGCAGGCCGAATATCGCCTGCGCCGCCGCGCTGGTGATCGCCGACAAAATGGTGATGATCAGGATGAAGGCCAGCAACCGCCAGAAATGGCCGCGGGTGAGCGCCCAGGCCTGCCGCAATGAGGGCATGACGCCCGAACTGCCATCGATCACCACTGGGTTCAGCAGCATCAGGCGGATACTCGCAAACAGCGCCACCCCGGCGACCGCGAATCCAAGCAGAACGGCGAGCCCCGCCGCCAGCGCCTTCGACACGAGCGACAACAGGACCATCACGATCACGACGGCCAGAACCACCACCATCAGCACGCCGATGACGGCCAAGGCCGTGCCGATCAGCACGGGCAGGCGGTGGAAGCTGAGGCGCAGCGCTTCGCCGACGCTGATGCCAGGACGCAGGGCCAGCGCAAACAAAGTGAGCGACCCGAACCAGACGAGGAGGACCGCCACTATCAGCCCCAGCCAATAGCTGGCCGGAACCGCTGGCATGGTCGATGCGGTGGGCGCAAGTGACCAGGCGGCCAGTTCCGGCGGGGTCATTTCCTGAAGGATCAGGCCCGGCAGCGCCACGAACAGCAGCGCAACGGGAAAAAGCAGCGTGGCTTCGCGGGCGACGAAGGCCACTGCCTCCTCCCATGCCTTGCCGATCGACATCGTCGCCATATCTTGAATTGCCTGCCTGATAGCTGCGTAAAATCGGGTGGAGACTTGATCGCTCGCCCGGCCCAAGTCAAGGAAGCGTCATGAGCCAAACTCCTCCCTTTCCCGCTGACGTCGAATGGCGCGTGGATGCCGCGCCGGTAGCTTACCCGGAGGCGCTGGCAGAGATGGAGGCGCGGGCGGCGGCGATCCATGCGGGTGAAGCGGGCGAGCGGGTCTGGCTGATCGAGCATCCGCCGCTCTACACCGCCGGGACCAGCTCCGATCCCGCAGAACTGATCGACCCGCGCTTTCCCGTGTATGATGCTGGGCGCGGCGGGCGCTATACCTATCATGGGCCGGGACAGCGGATCGGCTATCTCAACATCGACCTGGGCAAACGCGGCAAGGATGTCCGCAATTTCGTCCATCATCTGGAAGGCTGGATGATCGCGGCACTGGGCGATCTGGGCGTTGCCGCGCGGCGGGCGGAAGGGCGGATCGGCATCTGGACCGACGACGCGCAGGGGCGGGAGGCGAAGATCGGCGCGCTGGGCATCCGGGTGCGGCGCTGGGTCACGCTCCATGGCTTTTCGATCAATGTCGATCCTGACCTCACCCATTTTACCGGCATCGTGCCGTGCGGGATCAGCGAATATCCGGTCACCAGCATCGCGGCGCTGGGCGGCACGGCCTCCATGGCCGCGCTGGACGGTGCGCTGCACGCGCATTTCCCTGCTTTTCTCAATCGCTTGGGTCGATGCGGCACGGGGGTTGAGCAATGTGGAACGGACCGCTAGGGTCTGGCCTTTCGCCGGGCGGAGGCTGCCGGGCCTGAAGGAGACCCGGATGCGCCGCAACGCAATGACCGTAGCTTTCGCCATGCTGTTCGCGCTTGCCGCCTGTGGCAGTGCCGACAAGGGCGGCAACAAGGTCGAGATGAAGGATATGGAAGTGGTGGATGGCACCGCGACCGACGCCATGACCGATCTGGACGGGGTGCAGAGCGAAGGCACGGCGGTCGCGCTGCCGAGCGGCAATGCCGCCGACAATGCGGGCGCTGCGGTGGTCAAGCCCGCTGCCGAAAAGGCGCAGGGTGAGGATGCCGAGGTTCTGGCCGATCAGTAACGGTTCAGGTCTGATAGAGTTGATTGAGAGAATATGAGGGGGACATATACCGTCCCGTTGGAGAGTATCGTTTCATGAGCTTCCGTTCCCCGTTGCGCCCTATCCTTGCGGGTATGGCGCTGGCCATCGCGCCAATGATGGCGCAGCCTGCCGCCGCACAATTTTTCTGGTCGCCGCCCGACCTGTCCGCCCCGCCGCTGACCGATGCGGCCGCCGCGACGGCGATGGGCCTACCAGGCGCCAATGCCGCCGAAATCAAGGCCGGGCTGGTGTGGAATCTGCGCGCCGCGCTCAATATCGCCGCGCTGCAATGCCAGTTCGAGCCGACCCTGCTGGCGATCAGCAATTATAACGCGATGATCGCCCATCATGATGCGGAGCTTGATTCGGCGCAAACGGTGCTGCTGGGCTATTTCCAGCGCACCGTGGGCAAGGGACGGCCGGGGCAGGCCGCGTCCGACCAATATGGCACGCGCATCTATTCGGGTTATTCGACGGTGCAGGCGCAAAAGGGCTTTTGCCAGGCGGCCACGGTCGTCGGGCGGCAGGCGATCTTCGCCGATCGCGGCACGCTGCACGAAGTGGCGCGCAACGGCCTTGCCTCGATCAAAAAGTCGCTCGTGGTCGCTGGCGAGCAATATTATGGATCGCCGGGCTATGACTATCGGGTCGCTATGCCCTCCTTCTCTCCCCAATGCTGGAAGAAGGGCGTCCTGTTGCCCGCTTGCCAGCAGCAATGGAATGCGCAGACTGGCGTGACGCAGCCTTAGAGCGGCGTTACCGCAGGCCCAGATATTTATGGGCCTGCACCGTCAGGCGCCATCGCGGGCGGTCCATGACCAGCGCGATCGCGGCGCGGGCATTGTCCTGCGCATGGGGGTCATCGAGCGGCTGGAGCAGATGATGGGCAAAGGCCCATTGCTCCATTGCCGCGACGTCGGCGAGCGAGTGACCGTCGCCGGGCTGGGGCCAGACCAGCTTCAACTCATGGCCTTCGCGCTGCACGACCTGGCTGCCCGCCTTGGGGCTGATGCAGATCCAGTCGATTCCGGGATGGACCGGCAGCGTGCCGTTGCTTTCGATCGCGATGGTGAAGCCGCGGGCGTGGAGCGCATCGACCAGCGCATCGTCGACCTGCAACATCGGCTCTCCGCCGGTCAGGACGATATAGCGGCCCGGCTCACCCTCGCCCCAGAAGGCCAGCGCAGCATCCGCGAGCGCGTCGGCATCGGCGAATTTGCCGCCGCCATCGCCATCTGTCCCGACGAAATCAGTGTCGCAAAAGCTGCAGATCGCCTGCGCCCGGTCCTGTTCGCGCCCGCTCCACAGGTTGCAGCCGGCAAAGCGCAGGAATACGGCGCGCCGCCCAGCCTGCACCCCTTCTCCCTGAAGGGTCAGGAACATTTCCTTGACGGCATAGCTCATCGTCGGCCGCCGTTCAGGGCCGAGTGGCGTAGATGGTGGGGTCGGGCAGGCCCGCTTCCTCAAACCCCTTCGACCGCAGGCGGCAGCTGTCGCACAGGCCGCAATGCTTGCCGTCGGGGGTTGGGTCATAGCAGGACCAGCTAACCCCGGCATCCAGCCCCAGCCGATGCGCCTCCCGCACAATGTCCGCCTTGCTCATATGTTGCAGCGGGGCGTTGATGCGAATCGGGTGACCCTCCACCCCCGCCTTGGTGGCGAGGGCAGCCATGGTCTGGAAGGCGTCGATAAATTCGGGGCGGCAATCGGGATAGCCCGAATAATCGAGCGCGTTGACGCCGATGAAAATGTCCCTGGCCCCCGCCACTTCGGCCAACCCCAGCGTCAGCGACAGGAAGATGGTGTTGCGGGCGGGCACATAGGTGACGGGAATATCGTCGCCCACCCCACCCTTCGGCACGGCGATATCGGCGGTCAGCGCCGATCCGCCAAAGGCGGTCAGGTCGAGCGGAAGGACGATATGGCGCATGGCATTAAGCGCCTGCGCCACCCGCCCGGCCGCGCGCAGTTCGACGCGATGACGCTGGTTATAGTCGATCGACAGGGCCAGCAGATGATAGCCAGCCTCACGCGCCAGACCGCCCGCGACCATCGAATCAAGGCCGCCCGATAGCAGGACGACGGCGAATTTTCCTTCATTGGCACCCATGGCCCCGCGCTACCGCCCGCGACGCGCCAGTGCAAGCATGGTGCGCTTATTGGCAGGCACCTATGCGCCGGGCTTCCATCGCAAAGGCAAAGGGCGCGCCATCGGCAATCCCCTGCGAATTGATCTGGACCAGCCGGGGGGTTTCGACGCGCAGGTCAGTGCGGCCATTGCCCGCCGCCGCGCAATCATAAGTGACGGTCGCCATGGTGGCGGCGTCGCTGACGACGAAGCTGCGGCACAGCGTGCGGCCATGGCGAATCTGGAGCAACTGGCGCAGGTCGGTGACGCACAGCTTGCGTATTTCCCCGCCATCGCCGCGTTCGTGCAATTCCCATTGCCCGGTTTGCAGCGGGCGCAGGGCCGCGAGCGTCGGGACATGCGCTGCCCCGGCCCAACTCGCCATCATCATCGCTGCCGCGACGGCCAGCGTCCGCAGTCCGTTACTTGCCATGATCCTAACCTGTGTCCCGCCATGGGTCGCGCGCCGGGTGAGCCGCAATCCAGTCACCCGACGCATGACGCGCAATTACGGCATTTTGATAGCGCGAACGGACGGCCTTGCCCAAATTACAAATATCGTTAGCGAAATGATTGCGCTCAATGGGTCGTGAAACTGTCGAGCGCCAGCGGGAAGATGCGCGAGCAAAAGGCGCAATCGACGCCGATAATGCCGTCGCTGTCCGCCATGTCGATCCGCTCCTCCGCCGGGAAGCGGCCGATGACATCACGAATATGGGCGATATCGCAGCGGCACCCCTTGGCCAGTGGCGACGGATCAGTAACGCGCACTTCCGGTTCCTCATGGAACAGGCGCCAGACGATGTCGGTCAGCGGCAGCGTCTCATCGGTCAGTTCCGCCTTGCCCAGCGTGATGCCCAGCGCCTGGATATGCTCCCATTCCGGGTGATCGTGGCGGACATGCAGCCGCTCCCGCCCTACTTCGCCTTCGGGCAGATGCTGGATCAGCATTCCCCCGGCAATGCAGCCCTGCCCGGCATCATGACGGGTGCCCATGCGGATGATGCTGGGGATTTGTTCGGACTGGAAGAAATATTGCTCCGCCGCATCGGCCAGCGTTTCGCCATCCAGCGGGACGATGCCCTGATAGCGTTCGCCGGTGACGGACTGGTCGAAGGTTATCGCCAGATAGCCCTTGCCGAACAGGCCGAACAGCGTGGGATCAGGACCAAGCTCGGCCAGCCGGTCGGCATCGAACTTGGCATAGCCGCGCAGCTCGCCATTTTTATAGTCCGCGACCAGCAGCCGGACGACACCATTTTCGGTCTGCGCCTGCAGCGTCAGCTGGCCGCCCGCCTGTTTGAGCGTGCTGCCCAGCAGCGCCGCCAGCACCAGCGCGGACGCCAGCAACCGCTCGATCGGCGGGGGGTAAGCGTGGGCGGCCAATACCTGATCCAGCACCGGACCCAGCCGCACGATTCGCCCGCGCGCATGACGCGACGGGATGGTGAAGCCGATGGCGTGGTCGATAGGGGGAGGCATCGTCACTAAGCTGCTTTCTCCCCTCCCGATTGCGAGAGGGTGATTTGGGAACGATCAAGCCCCCGGCTTCATCTGAACAGCGCGGGGCGCTGTTCACCCAAATCGGGGGAGGGTCTGTCAATCAACGGGACGGACATGCCCTCCCCTAACCCCTCCCGCAAGCGGGAGGGGGATTTTTGGATATAGGGCGGCTCTAAAGCTTTCCAAGCGCCCAGAGCAGGACCGACTTCTGGCCATGGATGCGGTTTTCGGCCTCGTCCCAGATCAGTGACTGGGGACCGTCGATAACCTCGGCGACGACCTCCTCGCCACGATGGGCGGGCAAGCAGTGGAGGAATTTGGCCTGTGGCCTGGCCGCGGCCATCAGCGCGGGCGTGACCTGATAGGGCATCATCGCCGCCAGTTTTTCTTCCGCATGGGACTGGCCCATCGAAATCCAGGTGTCGGTGACGACGACGTCGGCGCCCGCCACCGCGGCGACCGGATCGCGGGTCAGGGTAATGCGTGCGCCCCGTTTTTCCGCCGCAGCCGCGAAGGCGGGGTCGGGATCATAGCCCTGCGGCACGCCGATGCGGACGTCGAACTTCAACAGGCCCGCCGCCTCGATGATCGAATGGAGGACGTTGTTGCCATCGCCCAGCCAAGCCCATTGGCTGCCGGGAAGCGCCAGCCCATGTTCCACCACGGTCAACAGGTCCGCGACGATCTGGCAGGGATGCGACAGGTCGGTCAGGCCGTTGATGACCGGAACGGTGGCGTAATGGGCCATCTCCTCGATCTTGGCATGATCGTCGGTGCGGATCATGATCGCGTCGCACATGCGGCTCAGCACGCGGGCGGTGTCCGCCACCGTCTCGCCCCGGCCCAGCTGGCTGGTCGCGCCGTCGAGGATCAGTGAGGTGCCGCCGAGCTGGCGGATCGCCATGTCGAAGGAGACGCGGGTGCGGGTCGAGTTTTTCTCGAAGATCATCGCCAGCGTGTGACCCGCGAGTGGCGCGTCAGCGTCGACGCGGCCCTTGGGCCAGCTGGCCCGTGCAGCCTTGCGGTCGATGGCGTCGGCAATCATCGCGGCGATGGCGTCACCGCCTGCGTCGGACAGGTTCAGGAAATGTCTGGTCATTGGAAGTTTTCTCCGCTTCCAACCACCGTTCGTCCTGAGTAGCCATTGAGCGAAGTCGAAATGGCGTATCGAAGGATGCTTCGATACTTAAACAGGTGAACATGCCCCCGGCATGTTCAGGACCATCCGGGGGATGGTCCGACCTGTTTAACTTCGACAAGCTCAGCCCCTACTCAGCACGAACGGGGTGAATATAAGTTCAGGCCGCCTGGGCCTCCGCATAGCTGCGCGCGCCGGCGGACAGCTTTTCGATACATTCGGCGATATGGCTTTCGTCAATCACCAGCGGCGGCAGGATTCGGACGACATTCTGCCCCGCCGACACGGTCAGCAGGCCATGATGGTCGCGCAGATGAGCGACGAAGCTGCGCGCCTCGACATTGTCGTTGAGCTTCACGCCCAGCATCAGCCCCATGCCGCGCACGTCCTGGAACAGGCCGTCATGGTTGGGGATCAGCTGTTCCAGCGCAGCGCGCAGGCGCGCGCCGATCGCCTTCACATGATCCATGAACCCGTCGGACATGACTTCTTCCAGCACGGCCAGACCCGCCGCCATGGCGAGCGGATTGCCGCCATAGGTGGTGCCATGGGTGCCGAACACCATGCCCTTGGCCGCTTCCTCGGTCGCCAGGCACGCACCCAGCGGGAAGCCTGCGCCAATGCCCTTGGCGACGGCCATGATATCGGGCGTGATGCCAAATTGTTCATGCGCAAAGAAGGTGCCGGTACGGGCATAGCCGCACTGGACCTCATCGAGGATGAGCAGCAGGCCATGCTCGTCGCACGCCTTGCGCAGACCGGTCAGGAATGCGTGGGTGGCGGGTGTCACGCCGCCTTCGCCCTGCACCGGCTCCAGCAGGAAACCGGCGGTGTTGTCGTCGATCGCGGCCAGCGCGGCGTCGAGATCGTTGAACGGCACCACGGTAAATCCGGGCAGCAACGGTTCGAACCCGTCACGCATCTTGGGCTGGCTGGTGGCCGAAATCGTCCCCAGCGTCCGCCCGTGAAAGGCGTTGTCGAAGCTGATGATCTTGTGCCGGTGCGGCTGCCCATTCACATAATGATAGCGGCGCGCGGTCTTGATCGCGCACTCTACCGCTTCGGCGCCCGAATTGGTGAAGAACACGGTGTCGGCAAAGGTCGTGTCGACCAGCTTTTGCGCGAATTTTTCGCCCAGCGGCATTCCGTAGAGGTTGGACACATGCATCAGGGTCGCTGCCTGATCGGCAATCGCCTTCACCAGCTTGGGATGGCCATGACCCAGCAGGTTCACCGCGATACCGCTGGCAAAGTCGAGATAGCGCTCACCGCGCTCGCCGATCAGATGGCACCCCTCGCCTCGCACCGGACGAACATCGCACCGGGGGTAAACGGGCATGAGCGGCGTAATCGACATGAGCCTTCCCTTTCTGGGCTTGATGCGCGTCCTTGCACGAAGGACTGGTGGTACAACGCAAAAAGGCGGCCCCCGCCGGGCCGCCCTTTGCGAGCATCGCCTATACAGACGCCATGTTGGGGGTGCAACCCCGCAACACAGGCCATTCGGGTAGCTGTGGCCTTACCCGATCTGGTTCCAGGCGTCGGCGATTTCCGCGACCAGTTCGCGCGCCTGATCGACGGGCTCTGCCGACCGTTCCTTGGCCCCTACCAGCAGCAGGCGGCGCGCTTCGCGATAGATTTGCGCGAGGCCCACGGAAATGTCGCCGCCCTTGTCGAAGTCGAGGCTCGATTCGAGCGCGAAGAGGATCGACATGGCGCGCGCCTGCTTGTCGGACACTTTCATCCGGTC
Source organism: Sphingobium sp. FG58 (assembly GCF_057809055.1). Lineage (NCBI taxonomy): Bacteria > Pseudomonadati > Pseudomonadota > Alphaproteobacteria > Sphingomonadales > Sphingobiaceae > Sphingobium > Sphingobium sp. FG58. Next base: position 110,038 of record NZ_JBMDJF010000010.1, read on the forward strand.
GCCCTGGCGTTCGGCCAGCGCCGCCGCGTCCATCGCGATCAGCAGTTCGTCGAAGAGGATCTTGACCAGTGCATGCGGGGTCGCGCCTTCGGTCCGGCTGCCCGAATGGACCGCCGCATAGCGCCGTGCCGCCGTGTTGCCTGCATAACCCTGATTGTAGAACATCGTCTTGGCGTCCCCGATTAATTGTCGCTGTTGTTCCAGATTTCAATCTGCTGATCGAGATAGCTCTGCGTCGCCTTGAGTGCGGTGAGCCGCGTTTCCATCTTGGAATAGACGCTGGTCAGCTGCGCTTCGTAGCTCGCCATTTGCGTGTCGAGCTTTTCCAGCTGCTGCGTCAGCGTTTCGGCCAAAGCCTTATATTTGGCCTGGGACTGCACAAATGCGCCATCCTTGAGCTGGATCTTGTCTCTGACACTGTCCATCAGCCCTGCCAGACCCGGATTGGTCGCCGACGCGACCGTGGGGTTCAGCAATTGCGTAATCGCGGAAGGATCGGCCGCGATGGCCTTGTCCAGCGTGTCGGTATCAAGCTTGAGCGTGCCGTCGCGATTGGTGGCCACGCCAATGTCGGACAGCGTCTTGTAGGTGCCGGTGGCGGACAGCGCGGTGGAGGTCATTGCCGAGAGCTGGCGGCGCATGTCGCGGATCGACGCTTCGCCGTTCAACACACCTGCGGACGAGGAGTCTGCTCCGGTGGCCGTTGCCGTGTTCAGCGCCTTGACCAGCGTATTATAGGCATCGACAAATTCGACCATCAGGTCGCGCATCGACGTGGTCGGCTCGGTCGTCGCCAGCGTGACGGTGGTACCAGGCGCGGCCTTGTTGAGGTCGATCCGCAGACTGGCGATCGCGGTGTCGATGGTGTTGGTGGCATAATGCTGCTCCACACCATCAAGCTTGATGATCGCATTTTGCGGGCTGGCCTTCGACACCATGGTCGCGCTGTCGGTGCCAGCCCAGGCGAAGGCGGCAAGATCGACGCCGCTGACCGATGTCAGCGAGAAATCATTGGCAGCGCCGGTCGCGCCTTTCATCACCAGCCGCGTCCCCTGCACATCGGTGACGACCGATGCGGTGACGCCCAGCCCCGATGCGTTGATGGCAGCGGCAAGGCCGGTATAGCTGTTGTTGGAGGCCGTGATGGTGATGGCGGCGGTCGAACCGCCAACCGTCAGGGTCAATTCACCCTCTCCGACCGTGCTGGCCGCCGTCGCGCCCGACACCGGGGTCGAGGCCAGGGTGCGGGCGGACGCGAGTTGCTGCACTTCCAGCTGCGCGGGCAATCCCTTGGGCACGCCGCCGGGCAGAAGGCTGACCGAGGCGATGCTGGTGTCGTTGGACGCAGGCGTGCCCGCATAGCCGGTGCCGGACAAGAGGGTGGTCAGCGCATCGGCAAAAGTATCAAGCGAGCTGGAGGCCGACGCCAGCGCGGAAATCCGCGCGCTGTTCAGGCTCTGGCGATCGGTGATCACCTTTTCCTTGGGATCGCGCGTGGCGGCAACCAGGCTGGAAACGAGCGACTTGGTGTCGATGCCCGATCCGATGCCAAGCGCGGTAGTGATACTGGAGGTGACCGATGCCATTGCGCCGTCCTTTCAGAGGAAAGAACGGCGCTAGCGGCAAGACCTTTAGGAATGATTTTCGCGGGATGACCCGCGCGGATTATCCGTTGGCGGAGGCGAGCAACTGGTCAACCGTGCCACGACCGGGCGAACCCTGGGCGAGATGGGCATAGGCGGCCTTTTCGACCATGCGCCGGGCGATGACGGCGGCATGTTCGACCGCTTCCTTGCTGGCAGGCGGCAGAGGCACCAGGATGATCGGCACCGGCATCATCGCCTGGATGGCGCCGGCGGCGGCTTCGACGCTGGGCGGATTGGTGGCCGATCGCAGGTCGGCCAATATGTCGGCAATTTCGACATGGACCTTGGCATATTCGGCAGCGCTGGCGACATCTTCGTCGATCGACGCACGGTCGATCTGCGGCGCGGCGCTACGCGCGCCGGGCGCTTCGCGATCCGATCGACCCGACGATGCAGGCGGGACGGCCTGCACCGTGGACAGCGCACGCGATGCGGCCCTGTCTATCGGCGATACTTCGCTGCGTGAACCATAGTCGCTCATGACGCACCATCATAATGCGTCCCCATGAAGAGATTACGGACAAAAGCGGCTAAACTTTAGTTCACCAAGTCGGTTTTTTTGCGCGCGCGACAGATGGAGCGCGAGGAGGATGGGGATAAGGCCCGGTCCCGGCACGCCGACCATGCCCGCGACGATCTGAAGCAGGGGCAGGAAAAAGGCGAGCAAAGGACCGATCAGCCCCTGCCCCGCGGCCAGCGCCAGCACCGCCATGGTGGCAAGCGCCAGCGTGTCATAGGAGAGCATATAGGGAGTGGCCGAGACGGCGCAGGCGAGGAACAGGAGATTGGCGCGCAGGTCGTCGGGCGCGGGGCGCTGACGGAAGCGGTGCCAGACCAGCAGGGCGGCGATCAGCGCTAGCGCCATCTGGAGCGCAGTGGCGACGGGGACGGGGACGCCGATAACGCGCAGGTTCATGAACAGAGTGGGCATGAACGGCCCGGCGAGATGATCGGGATCGCTCAGCACCAGCGACTGGTTGGCGATCCCGGCGGAGACGTAGACCTGCCAGATGTCGATGCCCCAGATCAGCGCGACCAGCGCCGCCAGCGTCAGGCTGGACAGGGTGGCCGACGGGTCCACAGGCGTAACGCGACAGTGAAGCCGACAATGCCGCACAAAGTCCACAGCAGGAGCGCGGGAAGATAGGGGAGCAGGCCGAAGGGCGCGGCGATGAGCAGCGCAACCGGAGGATAGGACCAGAGCTGGCCTGGATAGCCAGCGCCGACCACAGGGTCGAGCGCGACGAGATAGGTCGGGACGAAGATCAGCAGCATCAGGCCAGCGCCGATCCACAGCAGGCGGAGCCTGTCCATGACGGTCATTATCTTTTCTTGCCGTCGGCGTCGAAACGCAGGTCATCGGGGACGGTGATGAACGGGCGGTCCATCTCGCTTGCCATGCGGTTTTCGACCCGGAATACGAAGGCCAGCACGGTCGCAACCGCCATATAGAGGCCTTCATTGACGATCTGTCCGGCGCGCGAGGTAAAATAGATGGCGCGGGCGAGTTCGGGATATTGCAGGACGGTCACGCCGTTCTGGTCGGCCAGTTCGCGAATGGCGGCGGCGATCGCGTCGATGCCGCGCGCGACCACGA